>JAUWOG010000002.1 GCA_030612305.1 Armatimonadota bacterium
ATCCCGGCCACCGGACAGGCCGCCTACCACACCCAGGACAAAGACCCCGCCTCCAGCGCCCCACCGGTTGACGGCACCGAGTACTACTACGTCGTCAAGGCATTCGACGCCGCCGCCGAGTCATTGCGCTCGAATGAAGAAGGCCCGGTCACATCACGGGATAATATCCCGCCGCGGCCCGCCAGCGGCCTCTCCATCAGCAACCCGGCACTCGGAGGCACACTTGACCTCGCATGGACGCTCTCAGCCGATGACGGTGCCGGCTACAACGATGTCACCGAGTACCACATCTACCGCTCGGATGACGCGGCCGTCTTCGCGCCTCCGTGGGTCGGTACTGCCGCTGCAGGCGAGTCCAGCTTCCGGGACACCACCGTGCCCGACGGCGTGCCCGTCTATTACATGATCCGAGCCTTTGACGGCTCGAATGAAAGCGATCCCTCCGCGGTCGCCGGACCGGGGCAGTCCACCGACGGCGAAGCCCCCATCATCAGCAACCTCCAGCCTGCCGACGACGCCACCGGCGTCTCGCGCAGCACCACTATCAGCTTCCTCGTCGAGGACAGCGGTGCCGGCGTGGATGTCACCGCCATTCAGATGGATGTCACCGTCCTCGGTGTAGCTGTCGAGGGCGGAATACAGACCACCGGCACTCCCGCCGCTACTACCGTCACCTTCACGCCCTACGAGGCTTTCAGCTACCTGCAGAACGTCAGAGTCAGCGTCTATGTCGAGGACCAGGGGGCGAACTCCCGCACCAAGGCATGGAGCTTTATCGTCGAGGGCGAGCCGACCTCAATAGTCAGCGGCCGCGTCCTCCAGGCGGACGACACGCCCATCGGCAACGTCCGCGTCATCGCCGGTGAGATCGAGGGCAAGACCGGATTCGACGGCAATTACACCATCCAGGGCCTCGCCGACGGTACCCACGAAATCCACGCGCAGTTGCGGGGATGGTACTTCACTCCGACGCAGGTCGCCGTCACCGTGCCGCCGGACGCCGCCGGTATCAACTTCCGCGGCCAGCCCGGATTCGACATCGAAGGACAGGTGGTTGACGAAGCCGGTGTGGGCGTGCCCGGAGTGCTCATCAGCGCCGGCGAGAAGTCGGAAATCACCGGCGCTAATGGCCGCTTCTACATCAAGGACCTGCCCGCAGGTATCTACCGCGTCACACCGGTCCTCGAGGGCCACGACTTCGTCCCGCCGTTCCGCGATGTCGAGATCGGCCCCGGCTTCGATGGCGGCGGCCAGGTCTTCATGGCGGTACCCGAGAGCCATTCGCTCAGCGGCCTCATCCAGACCACCACGGGCGAGCGCATGAGCAACGTGCGTGTGCGCGCCCGCAACACCGACAGCGGCGATGAGACGGAGGTACTCACCAGTATCTCCGGCCAGTACGTATTCCAGTCGCTCCGGCAGGGCACCTACGAGGTCACTCCTGCCCAGACCGGCTACCAGTTCAGGCCGGCCAGGCAGAATGTTGACCTCCTCACGCAGAAGGCCGACATCAATTTCGTCGGCGTCCCGCTGTATGATGTGTCTCTACCGGCCGGTCTCAGCTTCGTCGCCGTCCCCATCTCACCTGATACCACTGATTTCCGCGCCGCCTTCGGACCTACGACCCCGACTGCTCGCTGGGACAGCGCCAACGGCACGTGGGTTACCGACGCGACTCCGGACAACCCGCTTCTCGACCTGGCCGCCGGTCGCGGTTACTGGGTCAACCCGCCCGCAGCGATTACCAACCCGGTGGCCGGCACGCCCATACCGACAAGTGTCGGCTACGATCTCGACCTCGCCGCCAACTGGACAATGGTAGGCAATCCATATCCGGCGCCTCTGCCCTGGCGCAACATCGGCGTCGCCCCCGGAGGCGATGTCAAGGACTACGGCTACATCTACGACCGTGGCATTCGCGACTACCGCATCGTGGCGGACGTGGGCGGCATCGGCATTCTCGATACGGTGCCGGAGGGCGCAGGCTTCTGGATGCACTCGACGAGAGCCCGCACTGTGCGCACCAACGCACTGACAGCGCCTGCCGCCGCTCGTGGGCCTCAGATCACATTCGGTGAGGACGACTACCTGATACCGCTGCAAGCCGCCGGCGCAGGTTGCGTGGACAGGTGCGCCGCGGCGGGTGTCATGCAGGATGCGGACAAGCTCCCGGACGGCGGCAAGTTCATCAACCCGCCCGCCGCCGGTGCCTCCGTGGACCTCTACTTCCTCGACGCCGCCGGCCGGAAGCTCTGCTATGACCTGCGTTCCGACGTGCAGAGCACGCAGACCTGGGACTTCGAAGTCGTCACCGACATCGGCGACATAGAGATTTCAGTGGCGCTGCTGGACCTCTCGCGCGTCCCTGCCGACAAGCAGGTCACGCTCACCGACACCGCGACCGGAAAACGCATCTACGTGCGCACCGCCCAGCAGCACACCTATCGCGCCACGCAGGATGCACCGCGCCGCTTCAAGCTCGAGGTCGGTCCGCGCACTGTGGGCGCGCTTGTCATATCAGCCGCTTCGGCGACGATGGCGCGTGGCGGTCAGGTCGCTGTGGCCTATTCGCTGTCACAGTCGGCCGATGTTACCATCCAGGTACTCAACATCAGCGGCCGCCCGGTGAAGGCCCTCGCGGCAGGAGCAGCGGTAGCCGCCGGCGTCAACAGCCAACTCTGGGACCTGAGCAGTTCTCGCGGCACACAGGTACCCAACGGCACGTACCTTATCAGTATCCGTGGGACGACAGACACGGGACAGCAGACTCGCACCGTCGTCCCGGTGCAGGTCAGCCGCTAGGCCCGCATTACTCGCGAAGGAATGCGCGCAATGCGTGAAATGGGTCGCGATACGAGACGCGTGAGCACCTACGCGGCAGGCGTAGGTGCGCCTGAGCGTGGCGTCGTCCGTCACGCTCAGCCCGACGCTTGCCTTGCCACCATGTAACGTCTGTACATGAACAGCAGCAGTAATCGGTTCGTGGCATTGCCCGCAGTTGGATCCTGACGGTCGAGCCAGCCACGGACCAGGAGGCAGATTGATGAGCCACCACAACCACAGACGGCAGATCGCGCTTATCCTCACCTTCACGGTTCTCATTCTCGTTGGCCTGGGGGTGAGTGCCCACGCCGGCGTCAAGGTCCACCTGGGGGATAATCGTGAAGCCTTCATTGACTTCCTGAGCAAAGAGGACAATCTGAGCCGGGAAGGGGCTGCCAAGCTGGCGGCCTATTGCGAGCGGACCAGTGACTCCCGCATCATCAATGAATGGGAGCTGCCGCAGGGCACCGTGCTCGATTACTACCACCTCGGCCAACAGACGCCTGGCGGGCCGGAGGCCTCATACAACGGCTCGGCGGTCCTCGTCCACCGTGAATCCCGCCTCGGCCAGGCATACCTCCGCAAGGCTTATGCGGAGCTGACCGTCATTGAGCGCGTCAACAAGTGGTTCGGCGACGTACTCGCGCCCAACAACCACATGGTGCTCGTGCCTGTGGGGATGCTCAGCCCGGGCCAGGGCGCGGATCTCGTCGCGGCATTGGCCGGCGCTACCGAGACACGGCGTGTCGCCATCATTGCCACCGAGTTCCCCCCGTGGGAGGACCGGTCGCCGGCCTATAAGGGAGCGCCCGGGGACAACCAAAACGAGTACGCATATTATTATGCTTGGGACGCGGCGACCCGTGAGTTCCCGATGTACATGAACCTTGATTACGACTTCAACGGCACCGTTGACGCGGGGGAAGAGAGCTTCAAGAGCGAATGGGTTCCCAGTTGCTATGCGGACAGCCCCGGCGGGCCGTTTATTAATCAGAGCGGCCATCAGCGGCCCAGCGGCCTACACAATGTCTCTTGGGAGCATAACGCCTCCGACACTATGCCCGCCATCCCGACCCCATATTCCATTGAGCTCTCCCGGAAGACCTGGACCGAGTTCCAACTCCAGACCCAGTGGTGGAACCTCCTGTTCAATCGCTCCAACCGCAAGTCACTGACCAACTACTACTATGAGAACTCCCACGGCCATGTGACCATCGAGGGTGATCGCAGTGACATCTTCGGCTGGATGCGCAGCCACCATGTCCTCGACAGGAATCCCTTTGGATCGAGTTATGACTACATTCGCCAGCCAGGTACGCCCATTATCAGACCCTTCCTCGTTGACGCCACCCACCCGCAACGCATAATCAGAGCCAGTATTACTCAGAACGAAATCACAGTCCTGTTTGCGGAAGATGTATATGGCGCCAGCATAAGCGAACTGCGCGTCTATCAGGAGGATGGTCACAAGTACGACCCCAACAAGGGCAAGCCAGACTGGGTGACACTTCTGAGCAAAGCCGGGTGGGATCATCATCGCGACCCGTTCGACTACCGGCGTCACCAATGGGTCAATACGGGCGGCTCAGACTGGTACTGGCATGAGCAGGACCCGGCAGACGCTACAAAATTCACGGATACGGACTACGAAGTCTATGATAACAAAGACTGGAAGGTCACTGTCAGCGCTGACGGCACAAGCCTCACTTGGGACTCGAGTTCATCCGGCTTCCGGAATCAGGACCGCGGTTGTGCAGGACTTGGGAACACTACCTTTACAACTTCGGATGTATATGCCCAAGGCCCAGATGACACCAAAGCCTGGATCGCTTATGAAGCCGGTGCCGGACCCTATCCCACCCAGAAACTGTTCGGTAGCTGCTACGACGAGGCCGATGGCGTCAACTACGGCCTCGGCAACCGCCTGAAGACCTTTGCCTACTACCACCACGGGCATTACTTTTACCATTATCATACTAATGAGCCGTACCAGTTACGCGGTCTGGAGAACGAGTCCGGCTACCGAGATGACATCGGCGGCACCGTGGACCACACCGACTATCATGTTGATCGACCTTACCCGTTTGACTTCGACGAAGAAGACATGAACCACCCAAATAGGGGGTTTTGGCTGCGCCCACAGGATACAAATCACACGACAGACGACATGGTCAACGACATCAACAAGCTCATGGTTGACATGGGCATGAACCCGTCCGGATACGACTCCATAGCATACCTCTTCCCGTACGGTGATGATGGTGGGGCTCATGAGAATTCCGCCGGATACCCCATGACACCGCGATTCTCTCCCGGTATGGGTTATGTGCTGCTGCCGGAGGACTCCGAGTTGACACTGGCGGCGCACGAGTTCGGCGACTGCCTCTTCGATTTCGTGGACCTCTACGACCAAGACTACTACAACAACAGTAGGACAGCCACGCCGCCCCAGCCGCCCCACAAGGAATGTTGGGCGATGGGCAGCTACAGCGTCATGGCCTACGGTGTGCGCGTGGATGCCTGGCACAAAATTACCACCTGGATTGACCCCACCAATCCCGCACTAGGCACATGGGTAACGCCAATTGATGTCATCGAAGACCGCCTCAATGTCGAAATACCTCAGATTGAGGGCACCCTCCGCGAGCCGGTCATCCTTAAGCTGCCCGCCAACCCCTATGACATCGTGGACGGCACTCTTCCAGCTAACTGGGATGAGTACTACCTCGTTGAGAACCGCTGGCAGACTGGCGCCGACTACTATGGCGACCCGTCGCCTCAGGGCCTCTATATATACCACGTTGACAACCGCCAGATCCGCTATGCGCCGCGCTACATCAAGACCTTCCAGGTTGAGGAGCGTGCCCTCTCAGTAGCCATGGAGCAAGCGGACGGCAAGAACGAACTCGAGGGTCTCACCAATGCCGGCCCCGCCGGCGCATACAATGCCGACCCCTTCCCCGGCGCCGACAACGTGCGCAGCTTCTCGCAGCTACCGACGCTGCTTGACGACAGCGACCCGGACCTCGGGCAGCGCTGGTCACCGACAAGCTGGAGCCATGGCGACATCATAGACAGCGGGCCGCTCGGCACGGTCGTCATCAAGTCCGGAACGCCGACCGACAGCTTCTCGCGCGTGGTCAACATCAGCGACCCCGGGGTGAACATGTCCGCCGACGTCTTCGTTGAGCCGCGCGAGATCGTGGTCACCGATGAGAGCGTACAGGCTGCCGCTGACAGTGGTGCCATCGTCTGGCCCGACGGCGCCGATATTTCACAGAGCGACCGCCTCAAGGGCGTTCTCGCCATGAAGCTGGACAACCCCCAGCACGTCCCCGGCAGCGGTGACTACTCGAAGATGTCCACCGGCGAGGTCATTGTGAGCCGCATCAAGATACTCGAATCCGGCACCGCCGCACAGGTGCAAGGCCAGCCTCACCCGGCCGTCGAACAGGCCTACCTCTACGCCGAGACCAATGGCATTGCCGGCCTCCAGGTCGAGGGTGCGACAACCGACAGCCGCATCGGCAGCGCCACCTTCGGCAATTACGACCCGGACCTTGGTGCCGAGGTGCCCGACTATGCCGTCTTCACCTCCCTCGGCTACCGCATACCCGCAGGTGAGAGCCGCACCATATATGTCGTCTATGACATACTTGAGAACGCCCAGATCAACCCGCAAATCAGTATCGGCGCGGAACTGACGGACTACACCTTCATCAGACCCGACGCACCGGGGGCCGTCTGCGAGCGCACACGTGGCGCCGCAAAGTGGGAATTCGGCGCTTACTACTTCCCGCTCGTCTCGCAAACCTCGCTGGTCATCGAGCAGCCCGACTGGCTCATCGTCACCCCGAACCCCGTACCCGACGCGGACCACCCGCTCGGCGCCGGCATCGTAGCACCCGACTCCGTCAGCCAGGGGCAACTTGACGTGCCGCTGCTGCAGATGCGGATGGAGGTCACTCGCGACGAAGTGATACTCCGGCAGATGAAGGTCAATGCCACTATCGGCGCCGGCTGGGTTGATGCTCAGGAAGACCTGACTGTCCTCCGGCTCTATGTGGACGTTAACGCCAACGGTCTGGTGGACCCGGGCAGCGACTACCTGCTTGCCGAGGCCAACTTCGCGATAGTCGGCGGCGTGCCTCAGGCCGTCCTCCAGCTCGACGACGTCTCGGAAATTGACCGCCGCACCGTCATGGCCGATGCCGACGAGTACTGGCTGCTCTCAGTTGATATCGAGAGCGATGCCCCCATCGGCGCACAGGTGCAGGTGAGGCTCGAAACATCAAACTTCATCACGCTCGTCACCAATCCCAGCTTCCCCGTCCAGGACTACGTCGAGGCCACCAACTTCACTGACGAACCCCTGCCCGAGACGCTCGTCAAGAGCCAGCCGGCCACCGTCATTGAGCCGAATGCGCCGCCCAATGCACCCACTGACGGCTTCTCACCGGCGGACACTCCGTACCCGCCCGCAGCTGCCACCGTCTTCGCCGTCATCAGTGACCGCACCCCGATCTTCCGCTGGGATGCCGCCACTGACAACCTCACCGACCCGGCGGACCCGAACAGTGGCGACGATCCCGCCGATCTCTACTACGAAATCGAGCTGGCCACAGATGCTGCGATGACCAACATCATCTTCAGCAGCAACACCCAGGCGACACCGGGCGTCACCGAGTTCACGCTCCCGAATGCCAACGAGCTGCCCGATCCTGCGGGCGTGGCGGTTGACTACCACTGGCGACTGCGCACGGTTGACACCGACGGTGCACGCTCGCCCGCGAGCGTCACTCTCCACTTCCAGCTCATCGGCAATCAAGCGCCGACCGAGCCGACCGGCTACTTCTGGCCCAGCGGCGGCATCCAGATTACCTTCACCGCGCCCACATATCTCTGGTCCCACGGCACCGACCCGGACACCAATGACACCTTCGACACCCTCCTCTACCACATTCAGGTTGACGACAACAACGACTTCAGCAGCCCGATAGTGAATGAGAGCGACATCCCGGTGCCGGCCCTCACACCCGACGGCAGCCCGATGACCGACGCCGACCCGATGTGGTTCACCCATCCGGTGGACATACCCAACGGCAAGCTTCCGCTCTCCGTCGGCGTCACCTACCACTGGCGCGTAATGACCTTCGACGCCCAGGGCACTCCGTCGCCCAACTGGTCCGTCGTCCAGGTCTTCGAGGTCGTTGACAACCAGGCCCCGTATCCGCCTATCGCGCCCTTCACACCGTCCGCTGACGACGAGGTCAACAGCGCTCAGCCGACCCTGATCTGGCACAGCGAGGTCCGCAGCGGCCACCCCGGCGACCCCAACGGTGTCCACTACCTCACCGTTGTTCCCTTCCCGCTCCGCTACCATGTCCAAATGATCGGGGATGCCGGCGACTTCGCCGATGGGCCATTCGTCCTCAACCGCGACAACCTCAACGACACGACCGTCCCGTCGGTCAGTGTTGACACAGCCAACAACGAGCTCACGCTTGCCCTGACAACTAGTGACCTCACCGACAATACCCACTACCGCTACCGCATCCGCGTCAAGGACAGCGGCGTACCTGAGCTCTACTCGGACTGGGGTCCGGTTCAGAGCTTCTGGGTCAACACTAAGAACGATGCTCCGGAGCCGCCCATTTCCGGCTTCGATCCCACCGGCGGGGCGACCATAGGTACCGCCACGCCGACCTGTACGTGGGATCATGCCACCGACCCCGATCCCACCGATGACGACACCAATCTGCATTACATCGTCGAGTTCTCCAAGCAGCAGGCCTTCGGTACCGTCGTCTATCAATACACCACCGCGGAGGGCGTCAACTCCGTAACGCTCACCGAGCTACTCGACGACCTCATGACCTGGTACTGGCGCGTGCGCACCGTGGACGACAGCGGCGCAGTGTCGGGGTGGAGTGTCGTGCAGAGCTTCGTCGTTGACACCACTAACGAGCTGCCGACAGCGCCGCTTGATGGCTTCATCCCGCCCGATGGCTCCAATGTCAGCGACACCACACCGCGCTTCGAGTGGAATCCCGGCACAGATGACACGACGCCGGAGAATGAGCTCTGGTACGAGCTCGACCTGGCCACCGACGCGGTGATAGACACCACCAGCACTATCTACAGCGGCAACACGCTGGCGAATCTCGGCACGACGCAACTGACGCTGCCTGCCGGCAACGCCCTGCCCCAGCCGGCGGCAGGCGAGACCGTTGACTACTACTGGCGCGTCCGCACGGTTGACGGAGCCGGCGCTCGCTCGGCCTGGAGCGGCGTTCTCCACTTCATCCTCGGCGACAACAATCCGCCCAATGCGCCGACTGACGGCTTCTGGCCCGCCGGCGGAGCTCAGGTCGCAGACGACACGCCAACATATCGCTGGAACCACGCCACCGACCCGGATGCCAATGACACCTTCGACACGCTCCGCTACAACATCCAGATTGACGACAACAACGACTTCAGCAGCCCGCTGGTGGATGTCGTGGACATACCGGTTCCGGCAGGCACCGCGCTGACCGACCCGGTGACCTTTGACCATCCGGCGGGTACGCCTCTGACTGTCGGCGTCATGTACTTCTGGCGCGTCATGACCAAAGATGTGCAGGACGCGACCTCCGATCAGTGGTCGGCGACACAGAACTTCGAGGTCGTCCAGAACCGCGCGCCCTATGCGCCGATTGCTCCCTTCTCACCCGTTGACGGTGAAGAGGTCACCACAGAGCGCCCGACTATCAGTTGGGAGACTGCTGATCCGCCTGACCCGGACGTGCGCGACGTGCTGGATACGCTCGACTTCTACGTGCAACTCAAGGCCGACGCGAATCTGGACGAAGGCCCCTACGCCGCCGAACTGCACGTGCAACTGTCCGAGGCAGATGTCACCCCGGGTGACTTCACCGTCTCCGTGGCACTCACGCAGGACCTCGATGACAACACCCAGTACTGGTACCGCGTCCGCGCCCGCGACCTCGACGGCGCCGGCAGGTACTCCGACTGGAGTGCCATCCAGAACTTCTGGGTCAACACAGCCAACGACAACCCGGACAAGCCGTGCACCGGCTTCCGGCCCAACAACGGCACAACCATCAGCGACGCCATGCCCACATTCTACTGGACCCACTCTGAGGATCCCGACCCATACGATGACGAGACCAACATGGAGTATATCGTCCAGATCTCCCGGGTCGGCACCTCCCCGCAGGACTTCGCCGACGCCATGGCCTACCAGTACACCACCGACACCAACTCGGTGACAGCCACTGAAGCTCTCGAGGACTTGACTACCTGGTACTGGCGAGTACGCGCCCGTGACAACAGTGGCGCACTCTCGCAGTGGAGCGATATCCAGGATTTCTACCTGGATACCAATAACTCCGATCCCCTGCTGCTCGCCGGTTCGGTAATCGAGCCCTACGGCTACCTCAGCAATTACTACGAGTACTATGTCACATATCAGGATGCGGAGAATGATCCGCCCGGATGGGTCCGCGTCACCATTGACCTCGGCGAGAGCCGCGAGCAGACCCTCCCGATGGTCAAAGTCACCGCCGGCGACAATGACTATGTCGGGGGCGTCGCGTACTCCGTCGGCATAGCAGGCGTCGACCTCGGCTACGGGGCCCATACCTGGGTCTTCATCTCCGAGAACGGTGCGCGACTGCCCGATGCGCTGCCCGACACCGGCGCCGGTCCCGTCGTAGGAAGCGACGCCATCCTCCGCTTTGTTGACGCTGTCTGGGCCGACGCCGACGAGTACGAGGAGACCGCCACGGTCTATGTCCAGATCAACGACCAGGACGAGAACCTCAACCCGGCATTCCGTGAGACCATCCACGTCTACCTCTACGATGTCAGCCAGACCGACGTCGAGGTCCTCGCGCTTCGCGAACGCGGCATCAACGATGGCATCTTCCGCGGCTCCATCCCGCTGCGCGGTGCGCCGGGTGCCAATAACGACGGCTCTCTCAACGTCATAGCCGGGGCCAACGGCGTCCAGATCGTCGCCCACTATTTCGACAAGGACGACGCCAACAACCCGACGCCCGACGAGCGCCAGGACACCGCAATGGTCGTTGACACTGCCGCACCGAGTCCGGTCAATGCACCCGTCAACCGCCTCATCGTCACCAGCGGGACTAGCGGCCGCAGCGCACAGCTCGACTGGACTGCTTACGACGAAGATGCCGAGATAGACGTTGCCGGATACCGCATCTACTACGGCGAGAACGATTTCGCCAATACGGGCAGCCCCGACGCCCAGCTCTACGCTGATGTCGGCGCCGGCGGCTCCCAGACTGTCACCGTCACCGGTCTCACGCCCGATGTGAGATACTATTTCGCCGTCGTCGCCTATGACGAAGTGCCTAATCCGGGGGCTGGTGCGGCCGTCGCCGTGACCACGACTGACGTCATCACCCGCGACACCTCGGCGCCGCTCATCACCAATCTCTTCCCGGCCGATGGCGCACTCGACGTGCCGCTCGACACTCAGATCAGCTTCCGTATCGCCGATGACGGCACCGGCGTTGACCTGACCACACTCGACGTCGAAGTCACCGTGGACGGCAACCCGGCGCCCATTGATGTGGACACCGACGACCAGGGCACTTACGTTGCCGTCACCGTACAGCCGACTGACCCGTTCAACTGGAACGACCAGGTCACCGTCAACGTTGACATCTCCGACAACGTGCCCGCGCCGGATACGAACTCGGCCACTGCGCAGTGGAGCTTCACGATGGTGACCGACACCGTCGACCCGGTCGTCGAGCGCCAGGATCCCGAAGACGGAGCCACCGGCGTCCCTGTCAACCTGCCGATCACCTTCCATCTCACCGACGACATCTACGGTGTGGATGTCAGCACCCTTATCGTGACGCTCAATGGCGCCGACATCACCGCTGATGTGACGACGAATGAGGTCAACGGAACCCGCGACATCGGCTGCAGCTACACGGCAGCCAACGGGCTCCAGTACAACACCACCTACACCGTCGTCGTCAGCGTCTCTGACTTCGCCGGCAACTCCTCCGGCGATTCCACCTGGTCATTCGATACCGTCGAGGACGGCACAAGTGTCCTCATTGACCAGTTCGACCCCGCCAAGGATGCCACTGACGTGCCGATAGACACTAATATCAGCATGAGGATGACTGACACCGAGGCGGGCGTCAACTCCGCCTCGATACGCATGTGGGTCAACGGCGTCGAAGTCACCAGCCAGCTCACCAAGACCTCCGGGGGCGTCAGCGTCATGGTCGAGTACAACCCGGCCGATGACTTCGCATACTCCACCGACGTACTCGTGCGCGTCTATGTCGAGGACAACACCGGCAACATCACCGACATGACCTACAAGTTCACCATCGCTGCCCCGGAGACTTACGTCATCACCGGCCGCGTCCTCACCGCACAGGATGCGCCCGTCCCCGGCGTGACCATCACCTGCAACGGCAACGAAGCGAGCACCGACGGCAACGGCAGCTTCGTGCTCTCCGACGTCCTCGAAGGCACCTATACGGTCACGCCCACCAAGGACGAGTGGCTGTTTGCCCCCGTGTCTCAGGAAGTTTCGGTCGGACCCGACGATGCCAGCGGCATCAACTTCATCGGCACTCTGATAACCTACGAGATCGCGGGCCGCGCCGCCGACCGTGACGGCAACGGCGTCGCCGGAGTCGCCATCGCCTTCAGCAGCACCGGCAGTGTCCAGACCGATGCCAACGGCGACTACGTCATCGAGGGCCTCAGACGCGGCCAGTACACACTCACACCGTCCCTGCAGTACTACCACTTCAATCCGGTCAACCGCGTCGTCGAGGTCGTTGATGCCGACGTCGCCGGTACTGACTTCATCGTGATACCTGACACCTTCTCCATATCCGGCACCGTGTACAACAGTGTCGGCCAGCGCGTGCAGGGCGTCCAGGTGACTAACGGTGACAGCGTCGCCGTCACCGACATCGCCGGCCGCTACACGCTCAGCAATCTCGCCATGGGCACTCACACTCTCACCGCCTCCAAGGTCGGCTTCAAGGTCCTGCCCGCGCAGCTTGAGGTCACACTGCCGCCCGACTACGACGGCGCCGACTTCACCGCCTATTACGAGTTGAGCAATTCCTTCCCGGCCGGATACAACCTCATCGGCGTCCCGGGCACACCGATTGATCCCAACCCGACGCGCGTCTTCTCCACCAATAGCGTCGCGCGCTGGAATCCCAGCTCCACCCCGCCCGCCTATGTCCTTGGGGCGACTCACGGCGACACCGACTTCATGCGCGTCCGGCCCGCTCATGGCTACTTCGTCCGCTTCGACGCGCCGGCCGACCTCTCCATCGCCGCTGAACCTACCAACACCGCCCGTTCGGTCAGCATCGGCGTCGGTGTTGACTGGAACATGATCGCCAATCCGTTCGCCAACCCGACACCGTTCGTCAACTTCCAGCCCACCATCGCCGGTGGCATTCGGCCCTATGCCTACATCTACAACAACGCGACCGGCAGCTACGAACTCGTATCCTCGAGGGCGAGCATCAACGCCATACGCGACAACCTGCAGCCGTGGGAGGCCGCCTGGGTGCTCTGTGTCGCCGGCGGCACCTCACTGACTATCACGCCGCCCGTCGAAGGAGCTGCCGTGGGCGAGGTCGAGCCGGCCGACATCGGCAGCGGATACGTCATCCCTGTCGTTGCCTCCGCCAACGGTCGCAGCGACACATGCAGCGTCGCCGGTGTCATCCCCAACGCGGGCGCTGAGCACACTCTGCTCAACCCGCCCACCGCGCCGGCGACAGTGGACCTCTACTTCGTCAATGACAGTGGCCAGCGTCTCTCCAGAGACATCCGCAGCCACAACAAGCTCGCCGACACCTTCGACTTCGTAGTCAGCAGCGCGGTAGGGCCGGCTAGTGTGACCGTCGCGCTGCCCGATCTCAGCACCGTGCCGCATAACTACGAGGTGATGCTGACTGACCTCGACGCCGATAAGACGGTGTATGCCCGCACCATGCAGTCGTACACCTACCGCTGCGTCGGGGAGACGGGGCTGCGTCACTTCCGCATCGCCGTGCAGTCGCGCACGGTCGGCAGCCTCAACATCGCCACTGCCGCGGCGGCCCAGCAAGGCGGCGCGGCCGTCATCAGCTACAGCGTCTCGCAGGCCTGTCGCGTCACCGTGACGATCCGCAACATCGCGGGCCGCAGTGTCAAGGTGCTGGCGGCCGACAAGGTCACAGCCGCCGGCCTGCAGACTGAGACCTGGAACCTGTCGAGCGAAGCCGGGACGAAGGTCCCAGCCGGCCCATATCTCATCGAGATTCAGGCCCGGGCGGACAGCGGCCAGCAGGCCCGTGCCATGGCACGCATCAACCTGACCCGCTAGTCCGAGCAACTTATCAAACGCGTAGGTCGGGCTTCGGTCGGACGCGTAGCGTCCGCCACCCGACTCGCAGTTGAACATAGGTCGGGCTTTGTGAGGACGGCTTGGCGTCCTGAGCCCGCTGCCGTCAGTCGCAAATCGCGCCAGAACTGCAACAACGAACAGACACCGAACAACCTGGGGAGTGAACACGACAATGACCAGAGTGAGCCCATGGCGCCTGCTGTTGGCAATAGCGGTCATCGCATTGACAGTATCGGCCCTCTGCGGGTGCAGCGGCAGTAGCAGCGCCCCCGATCCGCCGCCTCAACCTCCGTCGGGCCAGGTGGCCGGCCAGGTGCTCTACTTCACCACCGGCCAGGGCCTCGGAGGCGTCAACGTGACGGTTGGAGGCAAGACGGCCACCAGCGACAACAATGGTGATTTCCTCATCACCGGCATCACCCCGGGAAACAACCAAGTGCTCACCGTTGCCCCGCCGGCGTGGCTGGTATTGCCTTCACAGGACCCGATCCTTGTGAACGTCGTATTGAACCAGACGACGACACTGCCCCAGCCTATTGTGCTCATCGACGCCGGTGATCCCGTGCCAGACCCACCGCACGACATTTGAGCAGCGACAGACACGCGCTGCTGCAACACGCAAACCAGGCGCCGTCCTCCCAGCACTACCGGGCGGCGTCTTTGAATGACGCTCTCCCAACACGACGCGAAAGCGTCCCACGGAGTGACTGGTGCACAACACGCCTCGCTACACGATTCTGTGTCTCGCCGGTGTCCTCTTCGCGCTGACAGCGGCGCTCAGCGGCGTTGCTGCCGACGACTGGCCGATGCTGCGAGGCGACATCCAGCGCACTGGTATCGCCGGGCCTGTGGCCGGAGCCGGCATGACGGTAGGCTGGGCGACAAAGCTCGGCAGCAGTGTTGATTCCTCACCCGCCGTCGTCGCCGGCAAGGTCTATGTGGGTACCGCCGACGGCTCCGTCTTCTGCGTCAGCGCCGCCGACGGCAAAGTCATCTGGGAAACGCCGACCGACGGCTGCGTGGTCTCATCCCCGGCCGTGCATGACGGCGTCGTCTATGTCGGCTCCGTGGACCGCTGCCTCTACGCGCTTTCCGCCGCCACTGGTGAGAAACTCTGGCGCGTGCGCACATGGCGGCCGGTCGTCGCCTCCCCACTCGTCCTTGACAACCGCGTTTACATCGGCTCGATGGATGGCAGCTTCAAATGCGTGGAAGCTGATACGGGGGAGGTCGTCTGGGAACACAAGGGCGGCCCGATCAGCGGCTCTGCCGCCGCCGACGAGGGGGGCGTTTTCTACGGTGATGAGGCGGGGGATATCCGGGCCCGGGATGCGGCCACAGGCAAGGAAATCTGGTCGGCCAAAATCGAGGGCGGCATAGTCCGCGCGCCGCTCGTGGCCGGCGACCTCGTCATCTTCGGCGTGATGGCGCCGACGGCCTTGCGCGCCCCCAAAATCAAGTACCTCATCGCCTTCGACACGGCCACCGGCAGCCAACGCTGGGCACTCGAAGGCCAGTCATCCCTCTTCCACACCGCAGTCGCCGACGCCGACAGCATCTACTACGCCACCGTCAGCGGCTACACCTCGACCACGGCGCTGTTCGCAACACCCCTCAGCGGCGGCAAGGAGAAGTGGAAAGTGAATCTCGCGGGAGTCGCCGACTGCTCGCCCGCCCTCTCCGGCGACTACCTGCTCTTCGGCAATCATGACTCCAAGTTCCACATCGTCAACACGGCCAACGGGCGCGAACTCCACTCCCTCTCCATCGGCGCCAAGCTCTACTCCTCGCCCGCGGTCGCTGATGGTCGCATCTACTTCGGCGCGGGAGACGGCAAGCTCTACTGCCTCAGGTAGCCCGCGCCACCTCCGAGTGGCCCCAGCTACTTCCCGATGCAGAACTCCGCGAAGATGCGGCTAATGACATCCTCCGGCACGTACTTGCCCACGATCTCATCGAGGCGGCTCAGCGCACCGCGCAGGTCGGCCGCCACGAACTCCTCCGAGTAGCCGCCCGAGACCGCCTCCGCTGCCGCCGCCAGTGCTGCCTCCGCCTTCTGCAGCGCCACCTTATGCCGCACATTGGTGATGATCGTCTGTTCGCCCGCGCCGGCCTTGCCTTCCCAGACGTGTGACGAAATGGCGTTTTCCAGCTCCCCGATATGCGTACCTTCGAGCGCTGACACCCACACAATCGGCGCCGACGTAATTCGCTCGACTTCACTCGCGTCAATCGCCGTCGGCAGGTCCTCCTTGTTCATCACGACGATGCTGCTGCTACTCGGAAGCTCGGCCAGAAGCTCCTCATCATCTCCCCCCAGCGCCTCGGAGCTGTCTATGACCAGCAACACGAGGTCCGCATCGGCGATAGCCTGCCGGCTCCGGCTCACGCCCTCGGCCTCGACCACATTGTTCGTCTCACGCAGCCCGGCCGTATCCGCCAGCGTCACCGGAATCCCGTTGACATTCACCGTATCCTCGACAACATCCCGCGTGGTGCCGGGCACCTCGGTCACAATCGCGCGGCTCGTCTGCAGCAGCGCATTCAGCAGGCTCGACTTCCCCACATTCGGACGCCCGACGATGGCGACCTTGAGACCTTCGCGCAGGATACGACCGTGTTCGGTGGTGGCGAGCAGCGCGCCGATCTGCCCGCGCAATTCCCCGATCGCCGCTGCTATCTCCTCCGCGCTCATCAGCTCGATGTCCTGGTCGCTGAAGTCTATCGCCGCCTCGACGCGCACGAGTGTGCCCATTATGTTTTCCCGGAAGGCGTTGATCTCATCCGAGAGCCGGCCCGCGAGTTGCGTCATCGCCGCCTTCTGGCTTTCATTGGTCTGTGCGTTGATGATGTCGGCGACGGCTTCCGCCTGTGCCAGATCAATCCGCCCGAAGTAGTACGCCCGCTTGGTGAACTCGCCCGGGTCAGCCGGCCGCGCGCCTGCCTCGATGACCAGTTCCAGTGTCCGCCGCAGCGGCACGACCCCGCCGTGGCAGTTGATCGCGGCGACATCCTGCGTCGTGTAGGTGTGCGGCGCTCGCATCACCGTGAGAATCACCTCATCAACTACCTGCTCGCCAGCCATGACATGCCCGTAGCAGGTCGTGAACGAGGCCTGCGCGAGCGGATTCCGCTTCCGGCTCGCGGGCCGGAACACCTCGCCGGCGATGGCGATGGCCTGCGGCCCACTCAGCCGCACGATACCGATCCCGCTGCGCCCCGGCGGCGTGGCTATGGCGGCTATGGTATCCTCGAACCGTCCGATTTCCATGCTCATATTGTCGCGCCTTCGCCTCGCTTCACCGATTCGCCAACACCACCGCGAGCACTGCCAGCGCCATGCCTGCCCAGCCGAGCTTGCCGGGAATCTCGCGCCAGAACACTGCCGCGAAGATCGTCGTCAGCGACAGCCCTACCGCGGCAAGAATCGGGAACATCACCGATGCCAGCAGCACATCCAGCGTCGTGAATATGAGGATATTCGTCAGCGCATTCGATATCCCCAGCCACGTGCCCCAGACTATCTCCGCCTTCCCGAGCCGTCGGTTCTTCGTGCGCGCCCACACGAGGCCCACGATCAGCCCGCTGACGGTGAACATCGTTGCCAGATAGATGAGCCGCCCCTCTGACGTACCGATCGTCTGATACCATTTGAGCAGCAGCAGGCACATGCCGTTGCACACGAACAGCCCCAGCAGCATTGCCATACGCCGCAGCGTCAGCGGCTCATTGCTGACACCCTTGTCCAGGCTCAGCAGCGGCAGCGCAACCAGTGCCAGCACTATCCCCCAGCCCTGCACCATCCCCGGCGCCTCGTGGAAGAAGACAATCGAGGCCACCAGCGGCACCGCCACTGCCAGGCGCACCATGGCAATGGACACCGCCACGCCCTTCAGGTGCATCGCCGTCAGCAGCAGCAGGAAGATCGCGGCATTGAACCACCCGCCCACAAGCCCGAAATTGACTGCAATTGGAGTTCCCTGCTCCGGCCACCATATCGCTGCCATGACCCAATACGCCGACGAGGCGAAGACGTAGTTGACCATCCCGACTGCCAGCTCATCCACGCGCCGGTGTTGCGCCCCGCGCAGGATCAGCGCAAAGGATGTATTGGCGATAATCGTCGCGGCGAGCAACAACATCTCAGAGCCTCACACGCTTCCGGATCACTCTTCACCTGCCCGCGCCCGTTCTCACTTACTGTTGGCTGTTCGCGAGCGCAACTGCGACCACTGCGACTGCGATGCCGGCCCAACCCAGTTTTCCTGGTATTTCCCGCCAGGTCGCCGCCGCGAACACCGTCGCCAGGCCCAGCCCGACCGCCGCGAGAATCGGGAACACCACCGCTGCCAGAAACACATCCAGCGTGTACAGCAGCAGCATATTCGACGCCGCATTCGCACCCCCGACCGCAATGCCCCACAACAGCTCCGCCCGCTTCAGACGCGCCTTCCGCCTCAGGAAGTACACTCCACCACAGGCGAGCGCGCCACCTGAAAACACGATCGCCAGATACAGCGGCCGCTGCGCCACCAGCCCCGTCATCTGGAACGCCTTCGACATCAGCAGGCAGGCCCCGTTAGCCAGAAACAGCGCCACCAGTAGCCCTGTCTGGCGAGCCGACAGCCTCACATCGTTGATACCCTTATCCAGGCTCAGCATCGGCAGCGCCACCAGCGCCAGCGCGATCCCGTACATCTTCGTCGCCCCCGGCATCTCCGACCACAGCAACAGCGCGCCCCCCAGCGGGATCAGCACCGACAGCCGCACGATCGCCATCGTGATCGCGACACCTCTCATGTGCATCGCCGGCAGCAGCAGTAGAAATACCGTCGGATACAGCACACCGGCGGCGATGCCTATCGTGAGCACCGGCGTCGCCATCGGAGGCCTCGTCGCCGCCGATAACGCCCAGTAGAGCCCTCCCGCGAAGACGTAGTTGACGAACCCGACGGCAACAACGTTGACGTTCTGCCGTTGAGCCGCCCGGATCAGCAGCGAGAACGATGTATTGACGATTATCGTCACTGCAAAGAGAACCATCACACATCACCAAACATATATGCCGGCGCGAGCCGGCACCAACCGTAGCAAGCACGAATAGTCACACACATTTCCACATTACTCCCGCTCTACCTTCCTCGATTATGGAGGGAGGTGTTTCCGGACCGCCGGAGAAATGGCACCTTCTACAGCCGGTTGCGCCGGCACGTCATCGTAATCCATCCGTGAGAAAGTGGTAACAGTACATGCGCGAATTGACGCCCAAACAGTTGTGCAACAAGTGCGACCCCAATATATTCAAGTTCAGGACCACGGCGGAACTCAAGGAGTTCGACGAGCCGGTCGGCCAGAAGCGAGCCGTCGCCGCGCTCGAATTCGCTGCCGCCATCAACTCCGACGGGTACAACGTCTATGCTATGGGACAGATCGGCACTGGCCGCTCATCAATCTCCCGCAAGTTCCTCCAGAAGCGCAGCAAGCAGCAGCCCACGCCCCGAGACTGGTGCTACGTGTACAACTTCGCCGACCCACGCGTTCCGAGAGCTCTCAGCCTCCCTGCCGGCAAAGGCGTCGAATGGGCCAGTGACATGGACGCGGTCATCGGCGAGATGGTCACTCATATCATGGCCGCCTTCGAGAGTGAGGAGTACAACGAAAAGCGCGACGACATCCTGCGCGGCTTCCGCGACGAGCGCAACAAAGAGCTGCAGACGTTCGAAGAGGAGGTCGAAGCTGCCGGCTTCACTCTGGGGCGCTCTCCGGCCGGGCTCATCGTCGCACCCGCACACGACGGCGAAGTCATGGACCCACAGCAATACCGCGAACTCTCTGATAAAGAGCGCACCCGTCTCGAAGATGAGCGCCTCGAACTCCAGGGAAAGCTCGCCGAAATCATGCGCCGGGGACAGCGAGAAGAGCGGCAGACACGACAAGACGTCATTGAACTCGACCGCGACATCGCACGCGCAGTAGTCGAGCCACTCATCAAGGACATACGCACGAAGCACAAGCATCACCAGGCCGTCCTCGAACATCTCGAAGGCATCCAGGAAGACCTGCTCGAAAATGTCACCAATCTCAGACAGACTAGCGAAGACGGCGAAGACCACATGCAGGTCGGCGGCCCCGGCGGCGGCGTTACCGGCGCCATGCCACTCATGGAGAGATACCGTGTCAACATCCTCGTCAACAACGCCGAAACACACGGAGCTCCGGTCATCACCGAGGCAAATCCCACTATCGAAGCGCTCACCGGGGAAGTCGAGCACCAGACCCACATGGGTGCCCTTGTCACCGATTTCACCATGATAAAGCCCGGCGCGCTCCACCGCGCCAATGGCGGCTATCTCGTCCTCGAAGCACACCAGCTCCTCCAAAGGCCCTTCGCATGGGACGCGCTCAAGCGCGCGCTGAAGAGCGACCAGGTCTGTATCGAGTCCCTTCGCGACCAACTCCGCTTCATATCCACCGTCAGCCTCGAGCCCGCACCCATCCCGCTCGACGTCAGAGTCATTCTCGTCGGCAGCCCCTGGCTCTATTACCTCCTCTACGAGTACGATGAGGATTTCCGCAAGCTCTTCAAGGTAAAAGCCGATTTCGGCACCCAGATGGACCGCACACACCACGCGGCCAGGCAGTATGCGGCATTCGTCGGACAGATGTGCCGCCAGGAGAAGCTGCCGCACTTCTCCGCACGCGCCCTCGCCAGGGTCGTCGAATACGGTTCCCGCCTCGCCGAGAACCGCCGCAAGCTCAGCCTCAGTTTCTCCGAAGTCTCCAACATCGTCAGGGAAGCCGCATACTGGGCATCCAAGCACGACCGCAAGGTCGTCAGCGCCGATGACGTCAGCTACGCACTCCAGCAGCAGCTCTGGCGCTCGAGCCGCATCGAAGAGCGCATCCTCGAGATGATAAAGGACGGCTCAATCCTCGTAGATGTTGCCGGCAGTGAAGTCGGCCAGATAAACGGTATCGCCGTCCTCCAACTCGGCGACTACGCCCTTGGCAAGGCCGGACGCATCACATGCGAGACATACCTCGGCCGCACCGGCGTCGTCCACATCGAACGCGAGGTCAAACTCACCGGCCGCATCCACGACAAGGGCATTCTCACCATCGGCGGCTTCGTCGGCGGGCGCTACGGACAGGACATACCCATCGCCCTCTCCGCAAGCCTCGCCTTCGAGCAGATCTACGACGAAGTGGACGGCGATTCCGCCGCCTCCACCGAACTCTACGCCCTGCTCTCCAGCCTCGCAAACGTGCCGATCCAGCAGGGCATCGCCGTCACCGGCTCTGTCAACCAGAAAGGCGAAATCCAGCCCGTCGGAGGTCTCAATCACAAAATCGAGGGCTTCTACGCCACCTGCAAGACCCTCGGCATCACCGGCGACCAGGGCGTCATGATACCGCACACCAATGTCCGTAATCTCATGCTCAACGACGAAGTCATCGCAGCCGTGGAGAATGGGCAATTCCATATCTGGGCGGTCAAGACTGTTGATGAGGGCATTGAGCTGCTCACTGGCGTGAAGGCCGGCAAACGCGGCAAGTCCGGCAAGTACCCGAAGAACAGCATCAACGCTCTTGTCGAGGCGCGTCTCCGGGAGATGGCCGAGAAGATGAAGCCTACGCGCCCCGCCGGCAAGTCTGAGCCCATGCAGTAGCACACTGCATCCATTGCCACCCCTTGTCGTCATGCCGTTGTCTATTGTAGGGCGCACAGCGTACGCCCGTATCCTCTGCCGTATGCCCTGGCCTTTCGCCGTTCCGCCTCTCCCTCGCACCCCCCAGAACGTGGTATAATAGGCCACCCTTGCGCCCTGACCCGCGCAATTCGCCCTCGAAAGGACGACGACATGAGCAAACAGATGGTCACCGACCTGAGGCCGGGTGACACAGTCAGCACTCCCTTTCTCGTCAGCGAGAAGGGTCTCAGGCCCTTCCGCAAGAAGTCCGGCAGCTTCATGAGCCTGGCGCTGGCCGACCGCAGCGGCACCATCGCCGGCGTGATGTGGGACAATGTAGAGGAGGCCGACGCTACATTCCAGCAGGGCGATGTCGTCATGATCGAGGGCCGCGTCGAGGAGTACCGGGACAGGCCGCAACTCATCGTCGAGCGCGTGCGCACCTGCGCAGATGACGAATACGACCGCAGCGATTTCCTCGCCGGAAGCGACCACGATCCGACCGAGCTACTCGCAGAACTGCGCGGCTTCATGGACATGGTCGAGGAGCTCCACCTCCGCGCTCTCCTGGAGCATTTCTTCTCCGACGATGATTTCGTAGCGGCTTTCAGCGAGGCGCCCGGTGCCAAGTCCCTCCACCATTCGCACCTCGGCGGACTGCTCGAGCACACCGTCGGCGTCACGAAGATTCTGCTCGCCGTCCAGGAGTGCCATCCCCAGCTCGACCGGGACATCCTCATCACCGGGGCGCTGCTGCATGACATCGGCAAGCTGCGCGAGCTCACCGTGGACATCGGCATAGACTACACCGACACCGGCCGGCTCGTCGGCCACATCGTGCATGGCGACCGCATGGTGACTGCGGCCATTGCGCAGATTGATGATTTTCCGCAACAGCTTGCCGATCTGATCTGTCACATACTATTGAGCCACCACGGCCAGAAGGAATATGGCGCGCCGATAGAGCCGATGACGGCGGAGGCCTGCGCGCTGCACTACGCGGACAATCTCGACGCGCACGTCCAGTACTTCCAGCAGGTGATAGACCAGGGCGCCGGCTCAGGCAATCGCTGGTCGGAGTATCAGAAGCTCTTTGACCGCTACATATATCTCGGCAACAGCGACTAGTGCTCTGTCAGTCGTGTGTC
>JAUWOG010000421.1 GCA_030612305.1 Armatimonadota bacterium
GCGCGGGAGCAGAAGGCCGACCATTGGGTTCTTGGCAGGGGTAGCCGGCAAGGACGGTGGGTATTGGAACTACCATTCCCCCGACGAAGACTACTACACCGGCCCGCTTCCTGATGAGTACCAAGTTGACTTGGCTCTCCACTGTGCCTCTGCGCAGTTCCACTGGACCAGTGCGCCGTTCGACTTCTGGATACTCGACGGAATCCAGATGCTGGTCGATGCGATCATTATGGGTACTCCTGACCTACGTCGCTGCGAGATGCCAAAAGGGGTATATGCACTGCTGGACTATGAACTGAGAGAAAGGGCGGACGCACCACCTCTGTGCAGGCGGTACTACATCGCGCATATAATAGGCCAGCAAACATGCGGTGTTGAGCCCTGCCTAACTTACCATGGTCGATTGCAGCCGCGTGAGACAAAGCGACTGGCGAGAGCGAAAGTGCTCGCCCGGAGAGCTTACGGCAAAATGGGCACCACGGAGCATTTCAAGGAGCTGTGGAAAAAGGCAGAGAAAGATACCAATGACGCCAAGGGCGCACTGGGATTATTCCGACAGCTCCTGAAAGAGGAAACACAATCCGGTACTCTCCGCTCCAAGACGCATGACGCGATGGCGTAGACGTGAACGCGCCTCAACCAACATGGCAGGCAGCAGTTACCGACCACGTCCGAAGGTACTATCTGCTGGTGCTCGAAGCGCTTTCCGGTCTCAATCTGTAGGTGCGCTTGCAGCAACTTGCACCCTCGCGCGCAGCGTTCCTCTGTCACCCCAAACCTCGCAGATCATGCCCAGTCGAGTCTTTTCCCCGAGTTAGGTCGACTCGACCTTTTCCACCCCAAAGAATAGCCTCCGTTGCGCTGAGTATCCAACCCCGTGTCGCGTATCATTGAGCCTGCAGCTGCGGCCTTGCGAGCATCGCAGCAGCGCGAGATCCCAATTGTCATCACCAACCGACCTAGCCATCAAGAGGAGCGACTGATCTTGGTCAACGCGGCCGCTGATATCAGCAAGACTGGCACCTGCGCTGCACTTGGGGAATCCTCGACTGGATGTCCCAGCCCTGCGACGGCCAGTCTGCGCTGCCTGCTCGATGGCTTCCTGCGCCACCTCACCGAGTATCGACATTGCTCGCCATTAACGGCAGACGCTTATGAGCGTGAGGCTGAGCGCTTCTTTCGTTTCCTCGAGACCCAAAGCTCGTCCAAGCCTGCGGACGAGATCACGCGCGGCGACGTGAACCGGTTCCTGACATCTCTACACGGGCTGTCGCCTGCTTCCATTCGGAGGGCGATCTACGCTCTCGCATCGTTCTTCCGGCACTTGGTGGATCTTGAAATCGTTGACCGCAACCCAGCCAGCGATATAGAGGTTCCCAAGTTGACACGTACCATCCCTCGGGCGCCGACCGCAGAACAATGCGGACAGCTGCTGCAAGCCTGCGAGAGCACCACAGAAGAGTGTGCTATCAGTCTGATGCTCCTGGCCGGGCTGCGGCGGTGTGAGGTCCTGGGGCTCCAGGTGGGCGACGTTGCGGCCGACTTTAGTCAACTCCTCATACGCGGCAAGGGGGGCAAGCAGCGCGTAGTGCCCGTATCACTCGCACTTCACAGCACACTCCGCCGCTATCTGAAGCCCCGGGACACGGATGGCCCGTCTCTCATCATTAACACAGTTGGCGGCCCGATGGGCATCAACACGCTCTATCGGCTTTTCCGTCGCGTCTTGGCACGGGCAGGACTGATAGACGCGGGAATAACGCCCCACTCATTGCGCCACGCATTCGCGAGCCACCTGGTCAGTGCCGGCGTGGATGTGGCCACCATCTCGGAATTGCTGGGACATGCCAACATCGCCACAACGAGCATCTATCTGCACTCGAGCGACGCCAGTAAGGCCCAGGCGGTCGAGAAGCTCAGCTTCGTACTGACTGAGGACGAGCGCTCTGTCACTGAGGCAGCAGAAGAGACCGAAAAACACGTCTGCACTAGCAGCGATTCATTCTGAAGAGAATGTCCTCGTGTACGCTCATCACGCGTATTTGGGACCATACCGATAGTTGGCTGTAGAGGGGGCGCGAGACGCCGGCGGGCGTGGAGCGGAGTTTGCTCCCAGCGCTTCCCTTCACGACCCGCAGAAGTTGGGAGAGAACAATGGCAGAACGAACCGCAGCAACGAAGCCGAAGCTGAAGTCGAAACCGCTACCGCCGCAAGATCTCCAGGCCGAACAGTCAACCTTGGGCGCGATGCTTTCAGCGGCGGAGGCCGCCGATATTGCCTTCACAATCGTCGATGAAAAGGACTTCTACTGGGAAGCCCATCGGCTCGTCTTCGCGGCGATGAAGACGCTATCTGACGGCGGCGTGCCGATTGACTCCGGAGTGGTGGGAAGCGAACTGCAGAGGTGCGGCGACCTGGATGATGCGGGCGGCCATGCCTATCTCATGTCGCTGATCAGCGAGGTGCCGGTGGTGCAGCATGTGGCCGTGTATGCCGACACAGTCAAGAAGTGCGCGGTCTCCCGGCACATAGCCGACTTCGCAGCGACCGCCGCAGAGAAGGCACTGGCCGGCGATGACCCTGGCGCGGTCGCGGACTACCTTGACAGGCAAGTTGCCAAGGTGCGCTTGCAGCAGCGACAGCGCGAAGTGGACGCGCCGGAGCTTGTTACCCTTGAGGAAATCGGCAAGTATATCGAGGCGCAGACCTGGCTTTGGCGCGACTGGTTGCCTAATGGTTACCTGGCTCTCCTCATCGCACCGGAGGGCACTGGCAAGACGTATGCCGCTATGGCCTTGGCAGCGTGTGTAACGGAATGTCGCAACTGGCCGGACGGCGGATCCGGGCCTGCCGAGCCGGGTACCGTGCTATGGCTGGACTACGAGGCCGGTGAGGGGACACTCCACGACCGGCTTGTGAAGGACAATCTCACCCGCACTCGATTCATAACGCCGCAGATTGGCGGAGGTGGTGACCTCACAGATCCGGAGGCGCTAGACATTCTCCGCATCTGGATCAAGCAGGCGCAACCGGCGCTTGTCGTGATTGACAGTCTCCGATACGCCTTCCCTGGCGTCGATGAAAACGACTCCCGAATCGCAACCTACCTCAAAGCCCTGGCGGAGGTGGCGCGGGAAACTGGCGTACCGATACTCATAATCCACCACACGAAGAAACCACAAAATGCGACTCCTGGCCTCTCATGCTTTGAGCTTGACGCACAATGCGCAAGGGGCAGCTCGACAATCGTGGCACTGACGCGCGCAGTCCTTGCCCTCGACAAACCTGACCCGGCGGATGACACCTTGAGGCTGCACGTCGTCAAAGCGAACTTCTGTAGAGCGCCGGAACCGGTGGGTTTCAAGGTCACCGACACCGGGCAGGTGGCGTGGAGTGTACCGCCTTGCAGGCCCGTCGAGCCATCTGCCCGCGACGAGGCGGCCGAGTTCCTGCGCATAGAGCTGCAGCAGAAGCCTCGACACCACAAGCAGCTCTTGGAAGTGGCAGCCGCAAAGAACATTTCGCGGGCAACTCTGTACCGAGCGGCCAAGACCTTGCGGATAGTGCAGCATAAAGG
>JAUWOG010000400.1 GCA_030612305.1 Armatimonadota bacterium
CCCTCAAACAGCGGCCGCACTCCCCGAGCATACACCGGGAACCCGATCTTGCGCAGTCGGCTTGCGTGCTGCGTGTAGCCATCAACGATCACGCCCTCCGCACCACGCAGCTTGCCGATACAGGTCGTAATCTGGCCCCACACTGACTTCTCAGTGCCGGTGGCATCAATGACCAGAACCGTTCCGGGCCCAATCGCCTCAAGCTCGTTCCAGCACAGCTTCGGCTCCTTGCCCGTCACCGCGATGCCTGCCATCTTGCAGGCAGGACCCACGGCCCTGATATCGGGGGACATGATGCGGGGCACATACTTCTCACGATCCGCATACGGCACGGCTTCCCACGTGATGATCGTGAGGGCCTCCGTTGGCAGGGCTTTGTAAGCTCGGATCAAATCCGCTGTCTCCATACTTACCATCTCCTGCTGCTTCACGAACTGAATTCATCGGGGCATCAGGCGCGATAGACCGCGTCAACTTTCGCTATGGCCGCGGCCATGTCTGCGGCGTCCTGCTCGCCCTGGCACTCATGGACGCCGTAGCGCATGAGCTGGGCGACGCATTTCTCACCGGCGGGGACGCTGTTGGCATAGTCGAGCGCCTCGATGTCGCCCTTCCAGTGCGGCGATGTCCACGGCTCCTTCGTCTGGCCGTAGGTCTGCATGTCGTTGATCCATTCCTTGGTCGGGACGAGTGCGCTCTCGTAGTTGCCGCCGACGGGCACGCCTTCGGCGGCGACGGCTGCGCCATACTCGGCCATGGTCATGGTGCACTTGTCGGCATGGAAGAGGAGTGTGCCGAACCAGTAGGCGGAAGTGCCGCCCTCAACGACAGGGCTGGGCTTGCAGCAGACGACATCGTGTTGCGCCAGCGCGGCCTCGAAGGCGGCGACGTAGTCCTGGCGCGCGCGGGCAATGCCCGCCATCTTCTGCAACTGCACGCGGCCCATTGCGGCGGCGATCTCGGTGACGCGGTAGTTGATACCGAGGAAGAGGTTGCTCGGCTCGTCGGTGTTGAAGGGCTTTCCGCGGTCGGCGAAGCGCTTGGCGTCCCAGTAGAGTTCCTCGTCGTCGGTGGTGACCATTCCGCCCTGGCCGGCGGAGGTGGTGTGCTTGCCGGACATGAGGCTGAAGCATCCGAGATGTCCGATGGAGCCGACGAGCTTGCCCTTGTAGCGGGCGTAATGGGCCTGGGCGCAGTCTTCGATGACGTAGAGGTCATGGTCCCGGGCGATGCTCATGATGGCGTCCATGTCGCAGGGATGTCCGGCGATATGGCCGCAGACGATGGCCTTGGTCTGGCCGGTGATGAGGGCCTCAATGGTCGCGGGGTCCATGTTGAAATTGTCTTCGTAGCTGTCGGCGAAGATCGGGATACAATTGCCCCACAAGACGGGCATGATAGCGCCGGGGTCGGTAATCGGCGCGCAGATGATCTCGCTTCCGGCATCGAGGCGCAAGGCCCCGAGAGCCGTGTGAACTGCGGCGGTGCCTGAGGAGACCATCGTGGCGAAGCCGGTGCCGATAGCTTCGGCGAACTCGACTTCGTAAGCGTCCACTTCGACGCCGCCGTAACGCTCAATCGTCTGGCCGGATTTGGCTTTCTCCAGCACGCGCATGACCGCTTCGACTTCGCGGTCATCAATCTGCAGCCGAGCGGGCCACGGCTCGGTCCGCAAGGGTGCTGCTCCATTGACTGCAAGGTTAGTGTCTGACATTGTGGGTAGTATTCCTCTCTCTAAGTGGATGTGAGGCCCGACGACGGAATCCTCCGCTAGTCTATTGTGTGTATTCGCAAGGGCGTGTGGTGATACCTCTTCACATTCGGCGAATTGGTGGCAGGTGTATCGAGCACGTGCGGTCAATACTACATGGCAATCGCCGGGCAAGAGGGAGATGCGCATGTCAAGGCGAAACGGCTTTACGTTGATCGAGCTGCTGGTTGTCATCGCTATCATTGCGGTGCTGGCGGCAGTCTTGTTTCCGGTGTTCTCGCGGGCACGGCAGAAGGCCAAGCAGGCGGTGTGCCTGAGTAATCTGAAACAACTGCTGGCGGCGGCAGCGATGTATAGCCAGGACTATGACCGGACGCTGGTGCCTGCGCGCGCCGGCATAGCTCCCGACTCGCTGGGCTATTCGTGGTGCATTCTGCTGCAGCCGTTCATCAAGAACGAGCAGATTCTTCTGTGCCCGCTCGAGAGCGAAGGGCAACTCGCAACGCGTACGACGGACCTGCCGCACAGCTATGGGATCAACTACAACCTGACGTTCAACCTGAGCGGGTGGTCGCCGGCACCGTACACATATAGACTGTCGGCGCTCGGCGACGTCAGTAACCTGCTGCTGTTTTTTGACCTGAAGCCGGGGCAGGAGGCAATGGGGTCCAGCTATACGACCCACCGGTTGAGCCGGGTTGATCCGCGCCACTTTGACAATGCGGCGTTCGGATTCCTGGACGGTCATGCGAAGTGCATGCGGCCCGACAGCACCGTGCGCCCGAAGAATATGTGGCTGCCGGTCTGGACTGGCTGATGAGCGCCGGCGGCTGATGGTGACGATGACGCACCGTAACAGCTAACCAGAGGATGTGAGATCGAAAGGAGCCGAGACATGCCATTTGGACAGATTCACTACAATGCACCGGGAGACACGTTCGAGGAGTTCGTCAAGTACGTAGCCGACACGGGGTTCGACTGCATCGAGGTGATGATTACCGACGTGTGGCCGAAAGACGCAGAGTACCAGGAGGACACGGCGCATGAGGCCAAGGCGATACTGGATGAGCACGGGATCTTTGCGTCTGCGCTGACGGCGGCAAATGACTTCGTGCAGCTTGATGCCGCGGCGATCAAGCAGCAGGTGGAGAGGATGCAGCAGGTGGCGCAGCTTGCCAAGATCCTTGACACCGATGTCCTGCGCACGGAGGGTGGGCAGCCCAAGGACGAGGTGCCGATGCACCGCTGGGCGGAGGCGATCGCCGGATGCCTGAAGGCTTGCCTGCCGTTCTGCGAAGACATGGATATGAAGATGGCGGTTGACAATCACGGCGTCGTCAGCAACAATCCGGTGGTGATTCTCGGCGCGCTGCATGAAGTCTCCTCGCCGTATGCCGGGTCGAATCTGGACACGATGAACCTGCGCTGGTGGGGGAATGCGGTCGCGGACCTGCCGGGCATCTATGAGGACCTGGCGCCCTTTGTGCTGCACACGCACATGAAGGACGGCGTGAACGCGCGGCCGGACTACCAGGGCTGCGCACTCGGCGATGGCGAGATCCCCCTCAAGGAGTGCGTAGCGTCACTCGTGGCAGCAGGCTATAAGGGCGTGTGGTGCGCCGAATGGGAAGGCAAGGGCGACAAGGGAGAGGGATACGCCGCCTGCCTGAGGTGGATGAAGGAGAACTGCCCGGGCTAGCTGCGAAACGGGCAAGCAGGGCACCAAGGATTGGTATCAAATCGAGATCGAGGGGAAAGCTCCACCTGGCACGAGGCAGATGACCTTCCGGATCAGCTACGGCCGCTGCGCGGGGACGATGTGGTTTGATGATGCGGCTCTGATACAGGTGCACCCGCCGCGTGTGAAGGAAGAGCAGCCGACGGGGTAATTCACCATCGAAGGGGAGCCGCTGACGGGGGTCTTCACCGTCCACGCGACAGCGGAGAACCGCAAGGATGTGGTGAGCTGCGACTTCAGCGGCAAGGAGGAAGCCGAGCCCGTTGCGCTGCGGAGG
>JAUWOG010000749.1 GCA_030612305.1 Armatimonadota bacterium
GACAAGGACCAGAGAATGCACGCTTACGAACGTCTGGCCACTTGGCATGGCCTCATCGCTCAGTGCATCCTCACCCGGTATTTCGGTGTTACTCGCCGAGGCAGCCGACAATTGGCTGAAAACCCAGCGGGCGAGATGGCGCCCGAAGACCGCCAGGACGATCTCGTCGCGAGCATGCCGGCTCAGGGACATGTCGAACTTGCCGTGGCTATCGGTCTGGGTTGTCAGGAGGTCCCCTAACGGACCTATGTACGCGTCCGAGATGGGCGCGAGCTGAGCGCTGACGACCGGCTGCCCGTCAGGCCGGATAACCCCGGCCCGGCGGCCGCGACTTTGGTACGAAGTCCAGGGCGGTAAGTCGAGGTTGCTGCCGCTGGCGGCAACGGCAGTTGATGCAAGTGCGGAATGGCTGGAGTTTCGCCCGACTTGCGGCCATTCGTTCCTTTTCACAACGCGCGACGGCAGGCCAATGTTGGCCAAGGATCTGCAGCGCATGTTCGGCCGCACCGTCGCTCGAGCGGGCACAGAGCGCGAGAGGGTGACGCTGCACACCTTGCGGCATGCGCTTGCCACTCTATTTCTCCGAAAGGGGGTTGACGTCCGGACTCGCCACCGCTTGCTCGAGCGTCCCTCGAGAGTCGCCTTGCCGGCGGTCGCGCCAGTGCCTTGACATCCCTTAGGTGTTGCCATATGCTTTGCGTGGGCGACCACGCGGTCGCATAGGAAAGGCGGCGTCGGTGGGCGCTCTGGTAGACGGTAACGAGGTGGCGTGATGGCTCAGTGGCTAACGGGCTGGGCGAGGCCGAACCTTCTCGCCGTGGCGGGTCTGTGGGCGTGTGTTCTTCCTCTCGCGTGCAGCGCTGACCCTCAGTCGCCCCGCAACGCCTCGGGTCGCATCGGCGTGCAATCCCGCGGCCTCGGCATACTGCCCGGTGACGTCCACATACTCTCCGATCACCTCTATGACTACACCTTCAGCGACCCGCCTACCGACTGGGTGGCCGGTCCTGGTCACTGGGAGGTCACCGCGCGCTGGACCTGCAGCCCACAGTGGTCGTGGTTCGGCGGATACGCCCATGAGGGTCCCGCCTGCATATGGAACAAGCGACAGTTTGAGGGCGATGTAACCGTCGAGGTCTACGCTGCCTTCATGATGATGGGCACCGACAGGAGAGTGCAGAGGTACTGGGGCCCCAATGACCTCAATATCACCATCTGCGGCGACGGCGCCAACCTGGCAAGCGGCTACAGCTTTATCTACGCGGGCGAGTTCAACCACGTAACGCGCATCGTCAAAGGCACCCAGACGCTGGCGGAGACACGCGAGCCCGAGGCCCTCTTGACGAAGCTCGAGCACGGCTGGCCCCCAGGTAACAACTTCCACCAGAAGTGGTGGTCGCTCCGCGCCCGCAAGCGCGGCGACTTGTTGCAGTTCTACGTGGATGAGAGACTGATCTGCGAGGCGCACGACCCAGAGCCGCTGGATTCGGGGCGGATCGCGGTCTGGACGCGCGACAACGGGATCGTTCTGTCGCGGGTGAAGATCTACTACGAGCGAGAGAAGCTCCCGTCCGATCCATCACCCACGGCTCACCTGCGCGCCAGGCCGGCGGCAGTG
>JAUWOG010000437.1 GCA_030612305.1 Armatimonadota bacterium
TATCAGGGCACATGTACACATTTTCTTGATTTCCCTGCAGACACCTGCTTGAAAATAAAAAAGACGCTAAACAGATACGAGGGGAGAGGGACGGCAAAGGCAACGGCGGTGGGCCGGATACTCCGGCGCAAACAGCGCGCCTTCGTTTTCGGCCCCACCGGGCGGCCACGGCAAACGGCAGAAACGAAAGGGCGAGACAAGCAGCGGATTGGGACGGCAACGGCAAGTGCGAGAGGCAATGGCAGAAGGCGAACTTGACGTTCGGAGGGGCCGAATGGGGGAGGTTTTTGCGGAGCAAAACCGACACCATCCGGCCCATAGGTCGTATCCTCGTGGATGCGAAGGTAACGTGCAATGCGTCGCGAACCTGAAGCATATGAAGACCGTCGCCACCCGCACCGGCTGCACTCCGAGCAGTACCGCGCACCCCATAGTGTGATCTTCATCACCATGCATGCCAGCGCCGGTGTGGACCTGTGCGACGACAGGACGTATCGCACCATCACCCAGGTGGCGGGAGGCATCGGAAGCAAGTACCGCGTGAGGATTCACGCGTATTGCATCATGCCGGACCATGTACACTTCGTGGTCTCGGCAACGTGTGAGAATGCGGACGTGCGGAAGTGGGTGCGGTACACGAAACGCCAGATAGCGAGGACGCTGAGCGCGGGTGGCATGTGGCAGCGGAGTTACTGGGACAGACATGCTCGGGCATCGGACGCCGTTGCGGACGTGGTGCGATATACGCTGGCTAATCCCGTACGTCGTGAGCTGTGCGATTCGTATGACGAGTGGCTGTACTCGTGGTCTGAGTCGCGTCCCGAGACCCGGGGAGTTGACCCGAATCAGACCTTGAGTTGAGCGGGGACAGGAAGGCCAACGGCAAGAGACACACGGCAACAGCGGTGGGCCGGATACTCCGGCGCAAACAGCGCGCCTCCGTATTCGGCCCCTCCGGACGACAACGGCAAACGGAAGAAATCAAAGGACAAACGACCAACGGCAAGCGACAGAAAGCGAACAGCAAGAGACAAGCAGCGGATGGCAACGGCAAGAGCGAGAGGCAACGGCAAACGGCAGAAACCCAACGACAAACGGCGAACGGCAGGAATGAAACAGCGAAAGGCAAACGGCAAAGGACGTCGCGCGGTGGAGGTCCGGGTAGCTGCAACAGGGAATTGCTACAGGTTAATGAGATGATGTGAAGCATCGTGTCGCCGGAACGAAAGGGTGTGCTGGGATGAAAGCGTGCAGAACTGCGTGTCTGGTGCTGTTCGGGATAATGCTGGTGACAATTTGCGGAGGTGTGTTTGCTGTGGAGATACCGCCGATGCCGGAGCTGAAGACGTTCTATACCGAAGTGGCGATCGCGCATGGAGGCGCGCCGAATTGCCTCCTGGTCGTGCCGCCGGGGGACGAGTATGCGCAAGTCGGGGCAAAGATCGCCGCCGCCATCAAGCAGGTGTCCGGGGCCGAGATCTCAGTGCAGGACGCCTCGAAGGTGCCTGTGAGCACGCTGATGAGCTCGAACGCGATCCTGGTCGGGTACTTCGCGAATAACCCGCTGGTGGAGCGGATCTATGATGAGCACTATGTGTGCCTGGATAAGGGCTGGCCGGGCGAGGGCGGCTATGTCGTGCGGACAGTTCATGATCCGCTGGGGGTCGGGACCAGCTTCGTCTATATCGGCGGCGCGGACGTCGCCTCGGCGAATGAGGCGGCTGACTACTTCATCAGCACGCTGCCTGAGCAGGGCGACATCTCCTACCCGCATACGGTGAAGGTGGTGCTACCGGGCGGCGCGGCTCCATACAAGAGCAATCCCGAGACCATCCAGTCGCGGATAGATGGAGCCAAGGGGAAGAATTTCCGGGCAGTAGCCCACGCGCTGAACGGTGCGGCAGTAGGCTACTACCTGACCGGCAACCCGGACAATGTCGAGATCTTCAAGGGCATCGTCCCGATCCTGTCCGAGATAGTGGCGAAGATGGGTAAGGTGAGTGATGCGCGGGGCGCATTTGACCTGTTCAACATGTGGGACAACATGGAGGAGGCGCCGGGGTTCTCGGATGAGGACCGGGCCCAGATAAGCGAGTTCCTCTGGATGTTCGCCAACAAGTTCCGTGATGCCAACAAGGAGGCGGTAAGGCCGACGCGGCCGGTCGGAAACGACTGGGACAGCCGCGTGACGTGGGACATCGCCCGCTATTTCAACAAGTACTATGACCTCGACGTGGCCGGGCTGTTGTCGTGGGCCGACGCGCGCTTCCAGGGCAAGGCGGATTTCTGGCGGTCGAATGAGGACTGCCCCGGCTATGGCGGGATGACGATATATGACACCTTCTACTATGCGCTGCCGGCGCACTATGATGAATGGTTCGACAGCGAGATGGCGCGCAAATCATGCGACTACGGGATGGCGGTGATGAATAACCTCGGCGGCCATGCAGGCTTCGGGGATACCAGCTCCATGGGTGCCATTGGCTACTGGTCGAACCTGTTCCTGGCGGCTGCATGGAAGTACAAGGACGGCCGGTATCTGTGGGCCTATGACCGCACCTCGGGCCACGGCAGGGCCCATTTCGCCTACAACTCCTACGTGCAGGACGTAGTGAAGCCGGAGTTGCCTGAGGACATGCTGGGTGTGCACGTGATTCCGCTACCGGACTGGGTGTATGAGGGCCGCGAGAGCGTGCTGGGGACCGCGCCGTCGCAGATGAATCCGCTTCTGGATGCCGACCCGACACCGCCGCGCGAGGAGTGCTTTGACAAGATAACGTTCCGGAGCAGCTTCGAGCGGGAGGACCAGTACCTGATACTGGGCGGCATCTCGCACGGCTATCACGCCCACCCGGACGGCAACTCGATCATCGAGCACACCGACAAGGGTGCCTACCGCATCTTTGACAGCGGCTACTTTGTCCCCGATACGGTCGAGCACAATACGCTGGTGATCTATCGCGACGGGATGTTCGAGCCGATCCCGCGTCTGACCGGCGTCGCGCATGTGGGGAATTTTTCGCAAGTGGGCATGACGCAGACGTATCTAAATGGCTACAACGGGATGGATTGGCGGCGGAACATCGTCTGGAACAAGGAGAAGTACTTCCTGGTGATAGACGAGGTAGAGGCCGAGGAGGCGGGCAATTTCGGGCTCAACGCCATCTACCGCGTGCTGTCGGACGAGAAGCCGGTGGTGAGCGGCGACCGGGTCTGCGCGACACATAAGGGGAGGCCGTTCAATTTCGTCAGTGCCAGCGAGACGCCGTTCAAGCTCACGACGACGACACCGTATTCAGGCAATCGCCATGCGATCATCGAGGCGAAGGCGGTCGAGATGGCCGCCGGTGACAAGCAGTACTTCATCAACCTCTTCCACACTGCCGACGAGGTGGGGGAGTGGCCGTACGAGATCGTGCCGGCGACTGACGGTGCGGTGATGGGCAAATCGCCGGAGGGATATGCGTTCGCCGGTGTCGGGAAGGTCCAGCCGGTACCCGATGTGGTGATAGACGCT
>JAUWOG010000335.1 GCA_030612305.1 Armatimonadota bacterium
TCTTCGGCAGGAACCATGCCGCAGACTGGCGGGTCCATATCCGTAGCGGGCCGCGTCCCGCTTCACCAGGGAGTGTTGACATTGATTGATTTCCACGCGCACATGGGACGTCTCTACCGCGAGGGCTATCCGGACAAGCACTACCTCACCGCCGCGCAGCTTGTTGACCGCATGAACCGTGACGGTGTGGACATCTCGGTGGTCCTCCCGCTCGAAAGCCCCGAGGGCCACTGGGGCTGGCTGTTGACCGAAGAAGTCATCGCCGCGCGCGACGCGTTCCCCGACCGCCTCATCGCCTTCATGTGCCTCGACCCGCGCTATCCGAATCTCGGCAAGCTCTTCGATGTCTTCATCGAGAGCTACGGCTGTAAGGGCTTCGGGGAGCACGTGCCCGGCCTGCCCTTCAACCACGAACTCAACAAGGTCATATACGCCAAGTGCGACGAGCACAATGTCCCCATAGACATCGAGATCGGCGGGGTTTGCACCGATGAGCCGGGAATGCCGGGGCTCGAGGAGTGCCTCAGGGAGTTCCCCAAGTGTATCTTCGTCGGCCACGGCCCCGGCTTCTGGGCCAACATCTCCGCCGACTATGCAGACGGATACCCGCCCGGAGCTGTCAAGCCGGGTGGCGCGATTGACCGCCTCATGGCCGAGTACGACAACCTCTACGCCGACATCTCCGCCGGCTCGGGCTGGAACGCCATCACCCGCGACCCGGATTTCTACGAGGGCTTCATCCAGCGCAACTGGCGGCGCCTCATGTACGGCAGCGACATCATGTTTGCGAGTCATGACATCCCGCAGGTACAATGGATGCGCCGGAAGAAGGATGAGCTCGACGCGGAGGTATTCAACGCCATCGCAGAAGGTAACGCCCGGCGCATACTCAAGCTCGACGAGGAGTAGTCCGGTCCGCCTCGCTGCAAGGCGGCACATGGATCTCAGACCGAAGGAGTGAGCATAATGAAACGAGGCTCCATCATTGCGTGCGTACTCATCACTGCAACTGTACTGGTGCAGCTAGCCGGTTGCCACGGCAGCTCCCCGCCCCAGCTCGAGCCCCCGCCGCCAGTCGCGCCCGAGCGTCAGGACATTACTGCGGCGCAACTTCAGACCATGATTGACACAAGTCAGCGTGTGGCGCTGGTTGACGTGCGCACCAATCAGGAGTACACCGCCGGACACATACCCGGCAGTATCAACCAGCCGCTCGCCAACATTGACGAATGGTCTCAGCGTATCAGCAAGGACACGGGGATATGCTGCATCTGTGCCTCAGGCTACACCAGCCGTCAAGCGGCGGCCATACTCCTGGAGAAGGGCTTCACGGAGGTGTACAATTTGCTGGGGGGCATGAATGGCTGGCCGGGTGACATCGAGGCCGGCTGCGGCTGCGGCCCGTAGCGCACGGAGATTCCGGCGAAAACAGTGACATTCACGTATTGACTTGCTTAGGCTCGAAATGCTACACTCTCAGCTACGATGCTGCTGTAGCATATCCCAGAGTAGCGTAGAAGAAAAGCTAAGATGATCGGTTGTCAGCCTGTTCCGTCGGCGTACCACTTTTCAGCTCGGCTGCGACTGGCTAGCTTTTGCTCGCCGAAAAGGAGGTGCGTCACATGGCGACAGGCAAAGTCAAATGGTTCAACGATGCCAAAGGCTTTGGCTTCATCGAATGCGAAGGCGCGGATGATATCTTTGTACATTTCTCCGCCGTCCTCGGCGATGGGTATCGGACCCTCAATGAAGGGGACGATGTCGAGTTCGATGTTGTCGAAGACGCCAAAGGCCCCCGGGCCGAAAACGTCAAGATTATCAGCTAGTTGAGTGACGCGCCAGTTGCGCGTTGCTCGTCTAGTTGAGCGACGCTCGTCTAGTCGAGCGTTGCGCATCAGTCACGCGGCTTCCGCTGCGCACACAATTGCAGCGGGAGTTGTGCTGTCTGCGTTCCTGCTCGATTCACCGGCAACGAATCAGAAAGCCGTGGGCCTCACTCTGCAACCAGGGACACACGGCTTCCGTTGGCCTCCGCTTGAGGCTGTCTCTACTGCGGCTCGAACATCTCGATCTCGCGCACCCACATGAGGCCGGTGCGGTCCTTGGGCCCCTTGCGGGCGGGCTGGAAGATGCGGAATTTCTTCGCGGTCACCGGATGCTTCAGCGCCACCTCGGTCATCGGCTCCGGCCTGTCGCCCTTTATCGTCCGTATCGTCTTCCACGCCACGCCCTGCGGAATCTGCAACTGCACCTCCCGCGATGTCCTCGGAATCCCGGCATCCTCCGACCAGTAGATGACTACCTTCTCCACAGTCCGCGCTTCCGCGAATTTCAGCTCGATGAAATGCTCCCGGTCATGCTCCTCGGAAGCCCATGCCTGCTCGGTCCAGTGCCTGTCCTCGACTTCGACATACCCATCATTGATCGGGCTGGGGTCATATCCTGAATAGCTGCTGTCAACGGTGACTTCCGCCTCCCGCGCGATACTCCCCTTCCGCCGCGGGTCCTCCATCAGCGCAACGTCATCGAAGTACGCAGTCCCCGAATGGCCGCGGAGCAGCAGATACACGTTCACATTCTTGATTGGTTTTTCCGGCTCGATGAGCAACTCGCCCATCTGCCAGTCGGTCGTTCCGGTCCGGAAGCTGTGCGTGCGGCCCCAGATATGGCCTCCGTCATTCATGTAGTAGAGGTCAACATACAGTGAGTAGTTCCTGCTCGGCTTTCCGCTCACGCCCACCGCCTTCGAAGACGCCCTCACCAGTATCGCGCATGGCTTCTCCTGATTCAGCACGATGGACTGAGATGCCTCGCTTTGCAGCCTGACCGGGTTCTTGATCCGCAACGACGCCTCGCCACTGCGCGCCTCCTCGTTGACGATACTGACCGTGTACTTGCCCCAGCCCCAGCCGGTCTTCCCGTCCTCGAAGCCCGGGTTCTTCAGCAGGTTCGCCTCGTTGGGGATGTACAGCATCGTCAGCCGCCTCGTAGCTCTGTCCTGACCGGCCACGGCTGTGCCACTGACTGTGACTGCACCCACCGCCGCTGCCTCAGCAGGAGCTATCTGCGCCTCGGCCGTGGCCTGCGCGGCCGGACCTATATTGACACTGGCGGGGGCAGTGACACGCCAGCCCTCCGGCGGCGTCACGGTCAGTCGCGCTGTCGTCGGTTGGCTGCGATTGTTGCGCACCGTGATGCGCACGCGACTCGCGCCGGTCTCCAGGTCCGCGCCCTGGCTCTCCAGGTCCACCAGCAGAGGCTCAAGGACAGCTATGCGGTGATCCGCACGCAAGGTCGCCGCTGCGCCTTCTGCGCCGATGTGCAGTAGCCCCTTCACCTCGATGACTGAGCCCACTTCGGCGTCGGTGGGGATCGTCAATACGCCTCGGCCGGCCGTCTCTCGTATTTCCACATCATCAGAGCGCAGTTCCGTCCGGACAACCACACCGGCCATCTTCGGCGCCGGGAAATCCAGCGTCACTTTGTCACCCGGCGCGGCTGCAGCCGGCCCGCTGATCGCCGGCGGTGGCGCATTGAACGCCCGTAGCGTGACAAAGCCCAGGTGCTGCTCGATCGTCTCGACATCTCGCAAGACGCGCCGGCACCCGTTTTCTGCCTTCTCTGCGGCGACGTATTCGTTCAGCGCCCGGCACTTCCCGAATGCAGCAAACAACGCCTCGCGCGTGGACTTCGCCTCCAGCTTCAGTCCCGGCTGCTGCAGCTTCACGAGCGATGCCCGCAGGCCATCACAGTCCCCCGCGATCTGCTCGCGCATCTGCTGCGGCACCGGCTCATACCACTCCTCGAACGTCGGATCAATGGCATACTCATCCCGCGAGCCGTCTGAGATGGAGATCTCAGAGAACTCGAGCGTCCCCTTCACCGCGCTCGCCCTCGTTGGGATGACGAGGATGGCTCGCAACGGATGCTCACAGTCAATCTTCAGCTCGAACTCCCTGTCATCGTAGGTCCCGTCGGGCAACTCGAGAGAACGCGTCTCATAGTGCGTGAAGCTCGTGGTCACCCAGGCGATGCGGCAATCAATTCCGCTCTTGCCGCCGGACAGACCCTCCGCAGTCGCGCGCACACGTAGCGTCACTTCGTCCGGCTCGCCCTGAAACAGCATCACCCATTGCGAGCATGGCGGCGCACCGCCGGTGAAGACCAGCTTCGTCGCATCGCCGGCTGGCTCCCGCGTGTAGTTGGCGTTCTTCGGAACCCAGTGGACGGGGACGGGCGGCTTGTCCTTGTCCACCTC
>JAUWOG010000451.1 GCA_030612305.1 Armatimonadota bacterium
AACTGCCCGTCCCCGAGATAGATACCAGTGGTGAAAGTGCGTGCCAAGCGAGCCATGTCGGTGTCGTCGAAGCTCGCGCCATGCTCCCAGGCCAGATACATGAAATGGGCGTTGATGGCGGCGTGGGAGACGTCCTCGCCCTTGCTCGGAGGCGCGTCCGGTGGCTTCGCCCAGTATGCCCAGACGTAGTAGTCGCCATCCTCGACGTGGGTGAGCTTGGTCTTCATGAATGCCGCCAGCTTCTCGGCTTTGTCTTTGTACTTTGGTTTGCCGGTGATGTCGTAGAGGGCGAAGAGCGCGCGTCCGGGCGCGTTCATCTGGTTGAGAGGGAGGATCTGACCGGTGAGTGAGCTGGTGCTCTCCGGGAAGAGGTAGTAGCCCTGGCCTGGTTGGGGTCCGTCGCGCCATTCGGAGTCGTATTCCTTGATGGCTTGCTCCATGAGCGGGAGGTACTGCTCGACCTGCTGAGCGTATGTGGCCGTGGCGTCGCCGCCGGCACGGACGATGCGGACGAATTCGGCCATCGGATACAGCACCATGCCGGTGTGCACGGCCCAGCAGGTGTACTCGCCCTTGGAGTAGGCGCCGGTGCCCCAGTTCTTCATGACGCGGCTGCGCTGGTAGTCTGTGTACCTGTCCGGGTCGTTGTACTTAGCGGCCAGGTCGCAGTCGCGTTTGGTGAATATCTGCTGAATGAGGCCCAGTTGCTTGTCGAGGCACTGGGTGTTGCCAGTGGCCTCGTAAAGCAGGTTGAGTGTCATCATGCGGTAGGATGTGCCCCATGAGAGGGCGCTGCCATAGCCTGTGTTGTCAGCCTTCGGCATGGCTACAGCGGCAAGGAGGTTCTCTACATGCATCTCGCCGAGCTGCTCGAGCGTGGGCGCGGCGGCCTGCTGGGCGGTGCAACTGCTGAGAAGGACGAGGAGAGCAACGACAATGGCGGCACGAGTAGTGTGTTCCATTCGGTTCATCTCCGGAGTCTGTGTTATCAGCCGGTGCGGAAGTTGCAGTCAGAGGGATGTTGAGCAAGGTTTGAGGGCGGTTCTGACCGCTCGATGTAAGTATTCTACGGGAATGGAGGAATCCCTGTATTGGTGGGGTTTTTTGGGGGTGTGGATGTGGGGGCATAGTGAACGGCAGAGCGTCGGTTTGCGTCCTCTAGAAGGAGAATCCGGGTGGATTAGCTTTGACTTGTTGTTTGGCGCTGAGCTATAATTTGGAAGGCTTTGGGTACGGGCGCAGGAACATATGAATAAGCGAATCGCAGCCAACTTCGCACTAGTCGCAATCATCGCCGCCTGCGCGTTGATCCCCTCGCCGGTGCCTGCCGCCAAGTCCCGCCCCGCCTGGGTAATCCCCGAAACACTGAATGTCCGTTCCGGCCCCGGTACGGACCGGACGAAGATCGGTACGCTGACGCGGGGGACGAAGGTCCATGTCACCGCGTTTGCCAACAAGTGGTGCTGGTCGAAGCTGCCTGATGATTCGTGGGGCTGGATTGCGGAGTGGCTGCTGCAGTTTTCGGCTGATAAGGGCCGGGCGCTGGCAGAGGAAGCGGCGGCATCCGGGCACAGCAGCGGCGCGAACAAGACGATTCCCGCCTGGATCAAGGGGGATGCGGTCAACATAAGATCGGGCCCGGGCCTGGGGTATGAGAAACACGCCACCTTCCAGAAGGGCCGCAAGGTGTATATCACCGACCGCAAGGGCGGCTGGTGCAAAGTCAGCACCGGCAACGGCTATGGGTGGATACTCGGGGAGCTGCTGGAGTACGATATCGCGCGGGGCCGCAAGCTGGCGACAGCGGCCTCTTACGCAGCGAGTTCCGGCAGCAGTTCCAGCAACAAGACGACGAAGGGCTTTGTCGCGGCGAAAGAGGTGAACCTGCGCAAGGGCCCCGGCACCAGCTACGACAAGGTCGCCAAGGTCGTCGAGGGCCAGACGCTGTACATCACGGAGACGAAGGGGGACTGGTACAAGGCGACCGTGCACGGCGGGAATACCGGCTGGATCGCGAAGTGGCTGGTGAAGACCGGCGGCTCAGGTTCTGAGAGCGGCTCCTCGGCGTCCGGCTCGGAGGCCGCGCCAGCGCACGGCTTCGTCATCGGGGCGGCAGTGCAACTGCGCAAGGGCCCCGGCCCGAGCTACGACAAGGTCGCCATGGTTGTGCAGGGGCAGACGCTCTACATAACCGAGACGAAGGGCGACTGGTACAAGGCCACCATGCACGGCGGCAACAGCGGCTGGATCGCGATGTGGCTGGTGAAGGTCGGGGGCGAGGAGGGCTCGTCAGGCTCCCGGTCGGCGAGTTCCAAGATCCCCGTCGGGAAGTTCGAGACGATGCCGGCATGGGTGAGCGAAGAGATCGCCAATGTGCGTACAGGGCCGGGGAAAGACAATGATGTGGCGTTCCAACTGGAGCGCGGGACGAAGGCGACCGCGACGGCCCTTGACGGCCACTGGGTGAAGCTGAAGACATCAGAGGGGAGGACCGGCTGGGCGGCGGCATGGGTAGTGAGCTTCGTACCGCCGGGGGAAGGGATCACGGCGAAGGAAGGCAGTCAGACAGTTGATGTGCATGTGGGCTGGGTGGCGCGGCCGAAGGTGTACCTGCGGTCCGGGCCGAGTGAGGACTCGCCGCGTATCGGCTATGCGGAATTGAGCACGCGGGTGATCATCGTCGGGCAGCAAGACAACTGGTACAAGGTGGCGATGGACAACGGCGAGGTCGGGTGGATGGCGTCATGGCTGATAGATACGCGGGGGCAGAGACTGGCGCGGAGGAATCCCGACGGGTCAACGAGCGGTGCCGGCCGCAGTGACGCCGCCTTCCCGTCGCCGACTACAAGGGGACGCGGCGGCAAAGGCGCGGCATTCGTCAACACCGCGATGCAGTATATGGGGCACAGGTATGTGCGCGGGTCCGCCAGCCCGGGCAGAGGCTTCGATTGCTCGGGCTTCGTACACTATGTGATGAAGCAACATGGCATCCGGCTGCCGCGCTCAAGCGCCACACAGATGCGCAACGGGCGGCCAGTGTCGAGGGGATCACTCCAGCCCGGCGATGTCGTGCTCTTCCGCAATACCTACAAGCGCGGTATCTCGCATGTGGGGATCTATGTCGAGGGCGATACGTTCATCCATGCCAGCAACAGCCGGCGTGGCGTGGTGAAGGATAGCCTGAATTCGAGCTACTATGCCCCGCGCTACGCGGGCGCGCGGAGGATGTACTGAGGCAGGGGCCCCTCCTGGAGGCAAACGCCAAAGGCAACGGCCGGCGCGGCATCCCGCGTATACGCGGGACGCCCTACAAACGGCAACGACAACGGCAACAAACTAATACCATCACGATTTCAGATGCTGCCGTCTTAGCAGGCTCTGGTGGGCGACAGTCTGGTAATGCGACGGGG
>JAUWOG010000125.1 GCA_030612305.1 Armatimonadota bacterium
ATGTTCTACGCCCGCGTGGGCGGAGTGGAGTACGGCACGGCTCCCTAGAAATCGCGTCAGGAGCCCATGTTTCGGCGGTCGGATTTCTGCGCGCCCTGGGCAGGCGAATTGCATAGGACGGACGCAGTTACCGCTTCTAGCAGTTGTCGCTGCTCGCATTTGCGGTATGCGGGGGCGGCACCTGATTGACTACTACCAACTTGTCATGGGAGGATTTGCTATGCGGATCGGATATCTATGTCGCTACTCGGAAGAGGAAATCGAGTTCGCCAAGTCGGCGGGCTTCGGCAGCATCCAGTTGCTGATATGGCCGGGCGACCCGCTCGACCCGACAGTGACCGATGAAGCCGACATCCTGAAGGCGAAAGAGCAGTACGAGGCGGCAGGCATCGAGGTCTCCGCGCTCGGCTGCTACAAGAACGTGTTGGACCCGGATGAAGCCGAGGCGAAGAAGAACCAGGATTACTTCCGCCTGCTTTTCGACGTGGCCGAGCAGATGGGCGTGGAGTGCATCGGTACGTTCGCGGGTCGCGATCCGGGGCTCGATATCCCCGAGAATATCCCGCTCTTCAAGCAGGTCTGGACGCCGTTTGCTGCCGAAGCCGAGGACCGCGGGCTGACAATCGCCTTCGAGAATTGCCCGATGTTTCATTACTTCCCCTTTCGGGGCGTGAATATCGCCTATACGCCGCGCGCATGGGAGCCGATGTTTGAGGCGGGGCCCTCCCCCGCTCTCGGCATCGAGTACGATCCTTCGCACCTGGTCTGCCTGCTGATGGACTACATGCAGGTGATCTACGACTGGGGCGAGCGGTTTCACCACGTCCACGCCAAGGACGCCGAAGTGCTGTGGCGCAATGTGACGAAATACGGTATTCTTGAGCCCGGCGCGGTCCGGCATCGGACGCCCGGCATGGGGGTCGTGAAGTGGAATGAGGTCATCTCGGCGCTGGTCGAGGTCGGCTATGAGGGGAATCTGGACATCGAGGGCCGTCATGACCCGGTGTATCAAGGCCCGCGCGAAGACGAGGGCCTGGTCATCAGCCTGCAGCACCTCCAGCAATACGTGAAGCCGGAGTGGATGCACTGAACCGGATAATCCATTGCCGATTACTCATAGGGGCGTGAACAGACATGGACAAGTGGGAATACACACAGGCTACGGAGATGGACGAGATTGTGGAGCTGAGCACGGCGGGCTGGGAGGCCGTCGCGCAGACGCCTGCAGGTACGATTCTGCTCAAGCGGCTGGCGCCGTCTCTCCGTGACGAACTCACGGAGGTGAGCGTCGAGGCCTTCTTCGCCGCCGGCGAGCAGGAGATGGGCGAACCCGAAGGCGGCAGCAAGCTGCTCAATTCGGACCTCGCCTATATCGTCCGCAACCTCGGCCACACTGACATGCTTCTCATCTCCGACATGGGCTTCCCGATGCCGGAGTTGGAGCACAGCCTTGATTTGGCGCTGATGCCCGGGGTGCCCACGGTGCCCGAGGTGCTGGAGGCGATCTCGACGGATTTCTCGTTTGACCGGATCATCATCGCCGCCGAGGCGCATCAGGCTGTGCCCGAGCGCGTAGCCGAGTTGCGGGGCGGCTTCGGCGTGCCGGTCGAGGATGTCGAGAGTCACGTGGCCTTCAAGCATACGGCGGAGAAGTGCAAGGCGGGAGTCCGCACCGGCGACGCGACGCCGTTCGGTAATGTGATTCTCGTGTGTGGATAGACTGAGAACAGACCGCCCGCGTCATTGCGATAGGGGGAGACAACCATGCCCACCGGGACGAGGACAGACAGCCTGCCGAACGTCATCTTCATACTCACCGACGACCAGGGCCCGTGGGCGGCAGGCTGCTACGGGAATCACGAAATCCGCACGCCAAACATAGACCGGCTCGCCGACACGGGGGTGCGTTTCAGCAAGTTCTTCGTCGCGTGTCCGGTCTGCTCGCCGAGCCGCGCGACGTATCTCACCGGCCGCATCAATTCGCAACACGGTATCCACGACTGGATACCGCGCGACGAGAACTTCCGCGACTGGATCGGCAGCGAAGTCGCCTACACTGACGTCATGGCCCGACACGGCTACACCTGCGGTCTCTCCGGCAAGTGGCACATGGGCGACTCGCTCCATCCCCAGCACAGCTTCGGCTTCTGGTACGCCCACCAGTTCGGCGGTGGGCCATACCACAACGCCCCGATGGTCCGTGACGGCAAGCCGATAGACGAGCCCGGATATGTCACCGATGTCATCACCGACGAAGCGCTCGGATACATGGACCGCCGGCACGATGACGCCGACCCCTTCTACCTGAGCGTCCACTACACCGCGCCGCACAGCCCCTGGACCGGACACCCGCAGGAGATCGTGGATTCGTATGACGACTGCCCGTTCGAGACCTGCCCGCAGGAGGAGCAGCACCCCTGGGCCATCAGCCTCACCGACGACTGCCTGGGAAACCGGGAGATGCTGAAGGGCTACTTCGCCGCAGTGACCGCCATGGACAACAACGTCGGGCGGATCATTGACCGGGTCGAGCAGCTCGGCCTGCGTGATGACACGCTCATCGTCTTCTGCTCCGACAATGGTTTTTCATGCGGGCATCACGGATTCTGGGGCAAGGGCAACGGCACGGTGCCCCGCAACATGTACGAGAACTCGATTACCGTGCCCTTCGTTGCCTCGCAGCCGGGGCGCATCCCACAGGGCCATGTCAGCGGGGCGATGATGAGCGCCTATGACTTCATGCCGACACTGCTCGATTACCTCGGCATGGGCGACGAGGTCCCCTACGACGAGCAGAACCTCCCCGGCACGAGCTTCGTGCCGAACTGGCTGGGCGATGACTCGACCGGGCCTGAGATCGTAGTCGTCTATGACGAGTACGGCCCGGTGCGCATGATCCGGACGCAGCAGCATAAGTATGTCGAGCGCTATCCCGACGGGCCGAATGAGCTGTTCGATCTGGCTACCGATCCGGACGAGCGCGAGAACCGGATTGATGATCCCGCTATGACCGGCACGATCAGCGAGCTCAAGACCGCGATGGAGGACTGGTTCGCGAAGTACGTGACTGAGGAGCATGACGGCCTCAAGCAGACGCACGCTGCGGAGGGCCGCCCGATCGGCACCCATCCGCGCGACCTCGAGCAATAGCCGGTACGCAAACGATCTTCCGGAGGGCAATAGCATGGAGCTTGGACTGTCCACGTATAGTGTGCGCGACTATCTGCGCGACGGCAGGATTCCACTTGTGGAGTTCGCCGCCTTCGCCGCCGATGAGGGTTTCCGCGCTCTGGAGTACAATAACCTGTTCATTGACGACTGGAGCGATGGCTTCATGCGCGAAGTCCGGGCCTCGGTGGATGAAGCCGGAGGCACGGTCGTCTGCCTCGCGCATGAAGGCTCGTTCTGCTCCGCTGACGCCGGGGAACGCGGCGAGTACATCGAGACGCTGCGCTCGCACATGGAGGCCGCGAGTATTCTCGGCGCGCCTTTCATACGGGTGAACCTCGGGCGCTGTGAGGACGAGGAGAATGATTTCACCGATGGCGTCGAGTACTCCATAGAGGGCTTCAATGCGCTGCTTCCTGAGGCGAAGAAGCGCAACATAAGGCTGACGCTGGAGAACCACGGCGGCCCGAGCAGAAGTGCAGATGCCATGCTGCGCATCATATTTGGCACGGACACCGAATGGGTCGGCACCTGTCCGGATTCGGGCAATGACTTAGTGGGCGGGGATAAGTACACGGAGCTTGGCAAGCTGTTTCCGTTCGCCATGCACGTACATGCCAAGTCGTATGACTTCGGGCCGGATGGTGAGGAGACCTCGATTGACTACGCCCGCGTGATACGGATGCTGAGCGATGTGAGCTACGACGGCGTGCTGGCCATCGAGTATGAAGGTCACGATGAGCAGATCGAGGGCGTCCGCCGGACGCGCGACCTGCTGCGGAAGTACATGTAGAAACCCGGCCGGCATTGCAGGAGGATTTGATGACAAGCAAAGAAATAATCCGACGCGTCGTGGATTTCTCGGGGCCGGAGCGGATCGGGATGAGCTTCTCTCCCTATCAAGAGGAGCCGCGCCTCAATGACTTCATCGGCATCGGCGCAACGCCTGACCCCGACTTCGACGACCGGCATCACGAGCGCGACGGCAAGCCATACTGGTACGACATGTGGGGGAACCTGTGGTCGAAGGCCGACCCGACACATTCCGGCGAGGTCGTCGAGGGCGCTATCAGCGACTGGGCGCAGCTTGATGACTTCCAGCTCCCGCCGCTTGACGATCCCTCCCGCTACGAAGACGCGAAGAGGGCCCGCGCGGAGCATCCCGACATGTACTGCTGCGGCGGGCTGCCCGGTTGCGGCTTCAACATCACGCGCAAGATCCGTCGTCTCGACAACTTCCTCGCCGATTGCGCGCTGTATCCGGATCATGTGCGGGAGCTGAACCGCCGCGTCAACGACCTGATGGTGCGGATGGCCGAGCTCTATGCCGAGGCCGGCGCGGACGGCATCGTCTATTGCGAAGACTGGGGCACGCAGGACCGCCTCATGATCCATCCCGACATGTGGAAGGACCTCTTCCTGTTCACGTTCGAGAAGCTCTTCGGGCGCTGTCAGGAGCTCGGCCTCGATGTCTGGATGCACAGTTGCGGCTGTGTCGAGGACATCATTGACCCGCTCATCGGCGCGGGCGTGGCGGCCCTTCAGTTCGACCAGCAATCCGTCTATGGCGGCGTCGAGGGGCTCAATGAGAGATACGGCGGGCGCGTCGTCTTCCATCTGCCGGTGGACATCCAGACGATTCTGCTGACCTGTGACAAGGACATCATCCAGGCCGAGGCCAGGAAGGCGCGCCGGCTACTCGGCGGATACAACGGCGGCTTCGTCGCCAAGAACTACGGCGACCACCGGGCGCTGGGCATCAGCGAAGACGAGCAGCAGTGGGCCTACGAAGCCTGGTGCGAGGTCATGTACTACGAGTAACGACAACTGCGACCGGCTGCAGGAGGAGCAACCGTGCCCGAAGATGACGCGCTGGAGCCAATCCCTACTGCGGGAAGTCCGGAACAGATAGGCGAGGCGTTCGGCGGGGTCAATTCCCGGGCGATATGTCTCCATCTGGCGGCTTTCCTGGAGACTTGCAGCGCCAACGGCCTCGATGAAGCCGGTGTCATCGAGAGGTCGCAGACGGGCCTGGGTATCATCCGCGAGCTCGCGCCATGGTGGGAGGCGGAGATGGAGGCGCTGGCCGAGGCGGCGGCCGTCTCCCCCGCGCTATACAAGGCCTTCGCCATCGGGAAATACCGGGGCCTGTTTTTCGGGGAGCCGGAGTGTACGTCCTATGCCGCGACGGGAAGCTGCGTGCCATTCCCGGCCGGCACTTCCTTCCACAAGAGCCGCGACAATGTGAGTCGCCTGCAGTGCGCTTTCGTGCGACGCGTCGAGGACCCCGCGCACGATGTCTATGCCTGGTGCGGCACCTCCGACACCTCCGACGCCACCCCCATGATGTTCGTAAATGAACACGGCCTCGCCGGCTCTGCCGACACCGGTGGCAAGGACCCCAACTTCTATGGCGAAGGCCTTGTGAACACCTTCAGCCTCCGCTACATCGCCGAGACCTGCCGCGACTGCAACGAAGCCCTCGCCGTGCGCCGGCACTGGACCGAGAACCGCTACTCCGCCGGCGGCAGCATCAAAACCAACTACATGTTCTCCGACGCCGCCGGCAATATCTTGCGCGTCGTCCAGTCCAATGATGCCATCGAGCCGCAGATGACCACCGAGGGCATTGTGATGAACTGCTACCGGAAGAGGCTGGAGAGCGACCTGCTCCGCCATGCCGGCTACCTGGATGCTTTCGCGCTCAGCGACGCGTCCCGCATCAAGTCGGTCTCGATGCCCAGCACGATCTCGTCGCTTTCGGTTGACTGCCGGCCCGAGCATCCGGGGTCGCTCACCTGCGCGTGGTTCGCTCTGGGGCGGCCGACGCGCGCTGCCTATGTGCCGGTATTCGTCGCCTCACGCAATGTCCCGAGGGCGCTGCTTGACGGGAGCATCTATCGCCGCTCGATGCCAAGCCGTGCCCGCATGGGAGAGATTCGCGAGATGGAAAGCCGCTTCAAGGCGCGAGCAGAGGAATGCCTCGAACAGGCGCGCGAACTCATCAGGTGCGGCGAACCTGAGGGGATTGCCGACCTGACTGAGCGAGTCACGGCCGATTGTGTGCGGGAAGTCCTCGACAAAATGCCCGGCGATGTCTAAACTATGGAGGGCGGCACGCCCCGGCGCAAAGCCGCTTGTCCTTTACGACCGCCGACAGCTTCGACCGGCAGAGGAGTACACGACATGGACCTGCGCAAGATAGCTCGCTACGCCAGACGCATCGAGCACATCATGGAAGGCACGCTCGAGTGGGAGATGAGGCACGGCATAGACGCGCTGGTCGCCAACGAGGACTGGGAGTTGATGTCGGTGATGATGCTCACGGCAGGCGAGCTGCCTGCGCATCGCATGGCCGAGCGTCTGCTTGAGAATGAGCAATACCTCCAGCTCATCCTCCCCGCCTGCTTCCGACGTCAGATCCGCAAGCCGGAGATACTCAGCTCCGGCAGCATGAAGCGACGAGCATTCCGCGACATTGACGGCATTGACATGGATGACGAGGCCGGCATCCCCGAGCACATCCGCGAGATGGCCGAGGAGCTCTCGAAAGCCTCCGAGCGCACATACCAGACTGCTCTGCAGCGGGAATTGCAGGAAGACCGCGACGGGATACGCGACTTCATCGTCACATCCCTGGGGGATAAGCTGCTTGTCTCCACAGAGGCGGGCAATGCGATGGGTCGCATCTCGTGCTGCGCCGTCTGGGAGGACACGCGGCGGACGGCGGCACTGAGGGTGGCCAACAG
>JAUWOG010000705.1 GCA_030612305.1 Armatimonadota bacterium
ACCAGTCCATCTCGGGATAGACGTCGGCGATGCGGTCGAGCATGATGGCGCACTTGCGAGCGTAGAGGGGATCGCCGGTGTATAGATAGGCGTTGGCAAGCACCGCAGCGCCGCTCTTGAGTGCGCCCCAGAGTCTGAAAGTGTAGTAGCCGACGAAGCGGTTGACAGAACCGTCTTTGTCCTTGAAGCCCCAGCCGTCATCCACCATCCACTTGTGCAAGGGGTCATTGGGGTCCGGATGCTCCTCGTTGAAAAGCAGGCTCTTGTCTGCCTTCTCGGGATTGAAGCAACCCGTCTCATCAATGCCGCTCCGGTAGAACTTGCCGAAGTCATTTTTGGGCAACTGGGTGCCGCATTCGGGGCAGATGACCTTCCAGGGGTGCGACCGCCAGTCCACCTTCCAGGGGTACTTGCTGGCCTCGTACACGTCCTTGCCGCAGACCGGGCAACCACCGGTGCGCACGCCGTGGGCCATCTGGGGGTCAATGTTACGGGGTACGTCCTGGCTCGGGATGAGGCCCCAGAGCACCTCATCCGGTTGCTCGACCCACCACTTGGCCGCATGGACCGCGGAGTCGCGTTCCCTCTTGGCCCACGGATGCTCTTCCACATTGGCGCGCAGGTTGGCGATGCGCTGCCGGGTGTACTTGCCGCCGTACTCGGGGCCGGTCTGGGCAAACGTCGGTGCCGCGACGATGAAAGCAATCATTGTGGCTAACAGCCATTCGCTGTGCATTACCAACATCTCCTTGCATCATGCCTGCTATCTGATACTCAACTTGTAACTACTTACCTTGTGGCTTGGAATGGCACCACATTGTACCCCAGCCCCCCGCCCCCCACACACATTGTCAACAATAAACTCAATGTCTTCTGGGCCGACGGCTGTGGTGACTATCAGGCGCTACACTCGCAGCCATCGTCGCACCAGGAGCAACAGTCATGATACGCCAACAGCTACAGCAACTCTCCAAGTCAGAACTGATTGCGGTCATCCTCCAGCAGCAAGCTCTCATCGAGCAACTCCAAGCGCGTGTGGCCGAACTCGAAGAGCAGATCAAGCGTCTCACGCAGCCGCCCAAGGACTGCTCGAATTCCTCGGTGCCGCCGGGGCCGGCCCGACAAGAGTATCCTTCGACATGAAGGGGCAGCGCCCTGTCTTCGCGGGCGGAAGGATGTGCGGCGACAACGGTGTATGGCGACAGTGTTTTCGTCACGGCGGGAGGTACAGGCGGGTGGATGCGACAATATACACCGAGACGCAGCCGGCCTGGAGGAATGCAGAGAGGAACGCCAGATGATTCCGTACCAGAGGATCGAGGCCGCGATGTATGAGGCAATGCGCATCGCGGCAACGACGATTCCGCCGGACGTTGAAGATGCGCTGAACAAGGCGCTGGCGGAAGAGACGGAGTCGCTAGCGCGCGAGCATCTCGAGGTATGTCTGGAGAACGCCCGACTGGCTGCCGAGGGCAAAGGCCTCGTCTGCGGTGACACAGGCTTCCCGCTGTATTTCGTGACCGCAGGCAGCCGGACCGAGATTGAGGGTGGCTTCGGAGCACTGCGGAAGGCGGCAGAGTCAGCTACGGCGCGGGCTACGGCAGATAGCTACCTGCGCCCGACTATGGTGGACCCGTTGACGCGGGAGAATCCGGGTGACAATGTCGGCGCCGGGATGCCGCAGGTGGAGTTGGGATTCGCCGGGGACGGCGACGGCCTTGATATCATCGCCGCGCCGAAGGGAGGCGGCTCGGAGATATTCGGCACCTTCTACCGGATGCTGTTTCCCGCCGACGGAGAAGCGGGCATCAACAAGTTCGTGCTGGAAGCGATTGTGGATGGGTGCTATGCGGGAAAGATCTGTCCACCGGCGAGCGTGGGAGTGGGCAGTT
>JAUWOG010000086.1 GCA_030612305.1 Armatimonadota bacterium
GAGGTGCGTGGAGGCCGACGCCGATGACTGCCGCCTGCAGGCAGCACGCCCGGCCATCAACGCCGGAAGAGCGCTTACCCGCGGCAGCAAAGACGCCCGGGGCACGGTCCTCCACGTCCATGACGCCCGTTGGTTCTACGACGGCTTCGAAATCCCCGGCGAGCTCGGGGACCTCATCTCCATCGGCGATGACAAGCAGCAGGCACGCGTGGTGAATGCGGACATTGGCGAAGACGTGCTCACCCTCGACCGCAACGTCACGGTGTCTCGCGGCGACAGAGTCTGGCTGGCGCATCTCGGCGAGGCTCCCGACCTGGGCGCCTATGAGTTCGGGGCCGAGAGCCGGGAATGGTACAGCGCGCCGAAGATCCCCGGCGGCCTGCGCCTGCCTACGATGCAGACTGCTGAGCAGCCGCTGGTCATCACCGACTTCGAACCTGAGAACCTCGAACAGTGGCACTACTACTGGAACTTCTCGCGCCAGCGAAACACCGACTCGCGCATGGATGACACCACTGCGGCCTCCGGCGATCGTTCCATGCGCGTATTCGCCACCGCCGACGGGGCCATCATGTCATGCGACATCAGGCCCCGCTGGTGGGACATTGACCGCTTCCCGTACGTGAAGTTCTCCTACCGCATCCCCGAGCGCGTGCCGGTCGGCCTCTGGCTTTACCCGTTCGTCAACACCCGTCACGGCGTCGGTGCAGTCTGTGTCGGCGGCACCGCCACGCGCGCGACCGGCTCATACAAGGTCGTGGCGCGCTACGAGCTTGTCGCCGACGGACAGTGGCACGAGATCACTATTGACGCACGCGTCATTCGCGAAGTATTCCCAGATGTTGATATAATGAAGATGTTCCGCTTCTACACGGCTGGTAACGGCACAGAGGGCCAGCAGTACTGGTTCGACAACTTCATGATCCTCCCGGCCGACTGACAGCCACCGCCGGTTGATGCTCCTGCAGGCGGAAAACCGGGGATGGGGACATCCGGGGATGTCGCCATCCCGGCGAAAGGGTGATTGCACATGCTGCGTTTGGCGATCCTTGTAAGCGTGTTGATGATCGCGCCGTTGGTTTTTGCGGATGGACTTATCGCCAATGCCGACTTCGAGGGCACAGACGGATGGGCGCTCCCGGCCGATGAGCACTGGTCCATTGCCGATGATGACGGCCACAGTGGGAACCAGTGCGTGCGCTTCTCATCGGAAGAAGAGACCACAGGCGAGCCGGTCACAGTCGAGATCGCGTGCCAGGCCAACACCGAGTACGTACTTGCCGCATGGATGAAATCCGACGGCGTATTGCGCCCCGCGATTCGGCTCACGGCTCCCGAACTCGGCAGAAACGACGCACTGCGGGTCGGCTTTAGCGGTCCGGACGGGAAGTGGGTCGCAGTGACCGGGCGCTTCAACTCCGGCAAGCTCAAGGCATTCACTGTCCGCATCTTTGCCGACATGCGCCACCTCCAGGGCAAAGCAGCCCCGGCTGGCACGAGCGCGGTTGACGATGTGCAGGTATGGCCGGCAAGCGAAGCGCCTGCAGACATCACCGTGACAGGCGGCATCATGCGCACTCCGCCGGGCGAGAACCTGGCCCTTGACAAGCCCTACACACTCTCCCCTCGCCCCAACTACGGCTACTCCACCGACGAGGGCGACGCGACGCAACTCACCGACGGCATCTACAGCGTGGGCTACTTCTGGGTGCAGAAGAGCACTGTCGGCTGGAGCCGGCGCGCCCCTGAGATCACCATTGACCTCGGCGAGGTCGTGCCCATCGCGGGCCTCAGCTTCAATACCGCCGCCGGGGTTGCGGATGTTGCATGGCCGGTGGCCATAAGCATCTTTGTCTCTGACGATGCGAAAGAATGGTGGCCGGCGGGCGACCTTGTGGCACTTAGCTCCGCCGACGGCGTTCCCACTCCAGCGGACTACTCCGTCCACCGCTACTGGACGGACCGCCTCAAGGCTCACGGCCGCTGGGTCAAGCTGATGATAGCAGCCGGAGGGCCTTACACATTCTGCGACGAGATAGAGGTGTATCGCGGTCCCGATGAATTACTGACCGCGGCCCGTGAAGGCGAACCCACCACCGATCCGAGGGAAGTGTTTCTGGGCATCGTGATAGATGCAGGGGTGCGCTACGCGGTCAACGTTGACATCGCGACGGTCACAAAAGCAGTCGAGCAGGCCGACATCCAGCAGGCCCGCAAGGACGAGCTCATCGAAAAACTCGAGGCCGCCAAACAGGACGCAGCCGCGGCAAGCGGGTTCGATGCTTCCCAGGCTGCAACCGTGCCTCTCAACGCCTCGCACGCCGACATGCTGGCTATCCGCTCGGAGTTGTGGCGCGCACAGAAGCTCCCGCCTCTGTCGGTCTGGCAGAACTGTCGCTGGGACCCGCTCCGTACCGATGCCACTCCACCGAAAGACGCAGGCAAGCCCACGCTCGACATCACGCTGATGGGCAACGAGGTGCGCAGCGAGGCTGTCAACATCACCTCCGCCGCCGAAGAGCCAGTCGAGCTTTCCATTACCTGCCACGGCCTGCGCGGAGCTCGTGCGCCGCACTACATCACCCTCGCCCCGGTCGCCTGGACGGCAGTCCGTGGCGGGCGTCTGGTCGCCTCGGCATTGCCTGAAGCCGAGCGCAGCCGTGAGGGCTGGAAGGTCACGGTGACGCCGGGCCTCACGCAGCAGCTCTGGTTCATGGTTGACAGCTCCAGACTGAGCCCGGGCTCCTACGAGGGCACCGTTGACATCGCCGCCGGCGACGTGCAGATCGCTACCATTCCCGTCCACATCCGCGTCTCGGAGATCGCGATGCCCGATGAGCTCACACTCATCCTGGGCGGCTGGGACTACACCAATACATTCACCTACGGGGTCACGCCGGACAACCGCGAGGCCGTCGTGGGCTTTCTACAGAGCTATCACATCAACGGCCCGTGGGCGACAGGCGGTGTCATGCCATTCGGCAAACATGACGCCGAGGGAAACATGATCCAGCCGCCTGATACGTCCCGCATGGACGAGTGGCTGGCCCGCTGGCCTGGCGCGAAGCGCTACTATGTGTTCAACAACTTCCGCACTCCAGTCGCCGACACACCTGCGGCAGAGAAACGCGTCGCTGAATGGATTCATTTCTGGGCCGACTACTTCCGCGGGCGCGGCCTCGAGGCATCACAGCTTGCCCTCCACATCTTCGACGAACCTCATGCGCCCGAAAGCGATGCGGTCATCATCAGTTGGGCAAAGGTGCTTCAGGAAGCCGAGCCGGAAGTCGTGCTCTGGGCCGACCCGACGTGGAGGGACCCGCGCCAGATGACACCCGAGTATCCGGCGCTGATGGACGTTCTCTGCCCCAACCGCCCGATGTGGATAGGCAATCGCGCCGTCTTCGAGCAGTACTATGCGGCCCAGCGAGAGGCCGGCCGCACGCTCAGCTTCTACAGTTGCTCGGGACCGGTGCGCGGTCTCGACCCGTACTGCTACCACCGCCTGCAGGCATGGGACTGCTTCCGCGTCGGCGCGGTCGAGAGCTTTTTCTGGGCATTCGGCGACACCGGCGGAGCAAGCTCATGGAACGAGTTCGCCGCCGAGCGCACCGGCTATTCGCCACAGTTCATCGGCGACACCGACTGCACGACATCCAAGCACATGGAGGCTGTTCGCGAGAGCGCGTATGACTACGAGTACCTCATTATGTTGCGCGACGCCGTCGAGGCAGCCGAGCAGGCCGGCCGTGATGACGCGACCGTGCAGAGGGCCAGGACGCTGCTCACCGAAGGCCCGCTGCGAGTGCTCACCGCAGAGAACGCGGACAGATTGGGCTGGCTCGATGACAAGGACCGCAGCATCGCCGACGAGGTGCGCGTCGAACTCATCGAAGCCCTCGAGGCCCTCCAGCAATAGGCGCTCCGCCACATCAACACGCTACATGAATGGCTCTGCCTTCAGCGGCACCGTACTCAGGTGTGCCATCGCCGGCCCGTGACCGCATCCTGCCATGATCACAATGACGCCCAAAGAGCGCGTTCTGACAGCCTGCCGGCACGAGCAGCCGGACCGTGTGCCGATTCAAGCCTACCTGACGCCGGAGATCCACGCGCAACTGGAGAGCTACTTCCGCGGGGCCGATGTGTTCGCGGCGCTCGGCGTTGACCTGCGCAGCGTAGGCGCGCCCTACAAGGGCCGGCGTGGGCCAGGCCCGGGAATGCCCGGAGAGGCCGACACCTACGACGAGTGGGGCGTGGGCTACACCTACAAGCGCCACGAGGCCAGCGGCTCCTATCCCGAGGCATCCGAACTCGCTCTCGCCGAACTCCGCACCATCGCCGACGTCGAGGCATACCCCTGGCCCTCCGCCGATGACTGCGACTACTCGGCTCTGCTGGCGGCGTGTGACGCGGTCAGCGACTACGCAGTCTGCTTCGGTGGCGCGGGGATTCCGGACATCCTCAACGGGGTCAGCCGAGGACGCGGCATGGAGCAGGTAATGATGGACATCGCCACTCAGGACCCCGTCGGTATCGCTGTCATAGACCGGCGTGTGGAGCACTACTACGAGTATTGCCGCCGAGGGCTGCAGGCCGCCGGAGACAAGATAGACATCCTCTGTATCGGCGAGGACTGTGGCTCCCAACTCGGCGGCATGTTCTCACCGGCAACCTTCGACGAGTTCTTCGTGCCACGACTCAAGAAGTTCATGGACCTCGCCCATGACTACGGCGCGCTGGTGATGCTCCACTCCTGCGGGGATACCTCGGACATCATGCCCACCTTCATCAACATGGGCCTGGATATCCTCGATGCCATGCAGCCGGAGCCGCCCGGAATGGACGCGGCGCGCATCAAGCGCCTCTATGGCGACAAGCTCACCTTCTGCGGCCTCATCAGCACTCAGCAGACCCTCCCCCACGGCACCGTCGAGGACGTGCGCCGAGAGGTACGCCGGCGCATCGAGGTAGTCGGCGAGGGCGGCGGCTACATCTGTTCACCGGCCCACTGCATCCAGCCTGACACCGCCCTGGAGAATGTCCTGGCCCTCTTCGCCGAGGCGCAAGGGCTCGAGGCCTTGTAGCCTCTCAGCCTCACCCGCGCCACTCATCAGGATGCCGGCTCGAACTGCGGCAGGTGTTCCGCTTGCGCCGCCGGCAACTCATCTGCCGGCTTCGTGGCGGTCTCCAGCGACTTGACAGCCCCGTCAAGTACCAGCGCCTGAATGGATTTCCCCCGACTGCCTTCAAGGGCGGCTTCGACTACTACCTCCGCCCGGGCCGGCAGCGGCCTCCACGGCGTGACCCCGGAAGGGAATGAAATCAAGCTGTCCTTGGGACCCCAAGATTAGCGGGGCCTCGGGATCGACCGAAACCAAGTATATCTGGGCCTCGGAATTATCCAGCAGTCTGACGGATGCTGTGCCTTTAGGCAGGAACTGGTGCAAGTCCACATCGAGCAATAGCAGATTGCGGATATGACGAAGCTTGATGGGCGGCCTTACCCTCTCGCTGACCAGTTGATAGGCGTGATTTGGCGCATGCTCAGTGATGTCAGGCAACTCAAGCGGAAAGATGTACACTGGTATCTGCGGTGCCAAATACATTCCATGTCGGAAATCCAGGAACGGCTGGCCGGCGTGCGGTCGCAATGGCGAAGGAGAACCAGTTAGAGCCACGGTATTATTGGGGTTGAACCGGCTAAGAGCGTGGGCGATATGCCGCATGTTGCTTTGACGCTCGCTGTCATCGGACAGTGTTACACCCCAAGTGAAAGCACTATTGAGGACAACTATCAGACCTAGTGCCACTAAGAGATGCTTACTGTTCGTCATCTTAGTGAAACCCACTAGTCCGACAGAGGCCAATAGCACGGCGGCTGGAAGCAAAAGCATCATGTACCCGGGTTGACCAAAATGCACGGTGGGATAAAAAGCCAGGGCCGGAACACACCACAGGATAAGAAAAGTTCCGCAATGCGATGCCCTTAGACCGCCCGGCAGATACTTGCGGCGTGCAAAGATAACGAATGGCCAGCCGACGCGCAAGAGAGCAATAGCGGCCATGACAATGCTTATTGCGAACGTAGGGAATGTACTTGGATTTCTTACGGGAGCCTGAATCCACGCCCACCGGCTGAGTTCCCCGGCCACCACCTTGTATTTGTGCCAGCCACCACAGCTAGCGACCATCGGGAATACCCAGGCAGCAGTGACTAACCCAAAAAGCGCGACCCCTAAGGCTAGTTCCGAAGTCCGCTTGCCGCGTACACACCAAAGCCAAAGAGGGAAAAGGAAGATAGCGTCCGTTGCCCGAAAACCCCCGGCAAGCCCTAAAGCCAAAGCTGAAGGCCAAATTGGCTCAGCTTCTGTGGTCACCAATCGCCAACACAAGAAGCCAACCAAGGCTGCAAAAAACCCCGAGACCGCGTAAGTATCCCCGTGAGTGCTGTACATCCAGGCCAATGGGCTGAAAAGAGTAAGAATCGCCGCAGCCCAAGCCCCATACTTACCCAGCAGCCTTCCTGCCCACCAAGTCAGCAGGCCTACGGTGAGCGCCCCCGCAAACAGGCTGAGCAGTACCAATGCAGTATAAGGCTCCACCCCCACACCGACCAGTACCTTGGCGGTGTGTATGTAAAAGTAGTAGCCCGGCGGGTGGGGTTCGTGGAGGACTACGTTGTAATCGAGCACCCCCAGCACATACTGAACGCTGTCCCAACTAACGGGTACATGCGTACGAAAGGGCAGCCGCAAAACAATTGCAGCCAGTGCAGCCGCCCAAGCGCCAATCGCCAATTGCTTGCGAAAGACACCGCTATCTGGCGCGAAGAAGTTATTCAAATCATTCATCTCCCAGGAGGGCGTCGCTCCCGGGCATTGTAGGCCGTTTAGCATATATCTCATGGCTGGCAATGCCCGTCTCGTATTTGAAGCCGGCATCCAGAATTCGCTTCAATTCGGGCAGCCGATCAGGCCCGAACTGCCCCGCTATTTGTGGCTCTACCGTCTTAATGGCCGGGGCTATAACTACGTAAGCCGGCTGCCAACGGTCCAAGTCCTGGCGTAGCCGCTGCCAGTGTATCTCTTCGGTGATTCTGCTGCTGAAAACCGGCCTGTTGTGCATAAAGCCCAGCATCCGTACTGTCACCCACGGCTGGTCCGAGGCCAGCTCGCGCCCCGCCCAGTAGAGTACCTCGGTCTGGTCACCCCACACAAACACTGTATCCTGCGGGTCGGTGTGCTCGCCTATGTACTCCCCCACCTGCCGCCAGGGAGACGGTGTGCCTGTCACTGCGACCGCCGTGCGCCAGCGTCCGATGTTCATGACTACGATGGGCACCAACACCACCATCTGCGCGGCCAGCACCAGCGCGGCAACATTGAGCCGATTCAACTCACCTCGCAGGTGACCACCGCTCACGCCAGGCCCGCCGGTCAGCCAGCTTCCGCCCTCGTGCTGCAACTTGTGGGCGATCCAGATGCCGCCCAGCAGCGCCGCCGATGGAAACAGCTGGCTCAAGTAGTGGGCTGAAAAACGCCCCGTCACGGCCACTCCAACCAGCGCCGACAAGTACCACGCGCAGAAGGTCACGTACAGTATCGCCTCTGCCCTATCAGGCTCGTGCTTCTCACCCGCCTCTCGCCGCGTTCGCACCTTTTTCAGCAGGGACCCGCTCCTTCGCAGCAGGTACCCCAGCCCGGCCACTGATGCCACCAGCACGAACGTGTACCGAGGCGCCACGTGCATGAGTGACCACGCCAGGTTGGCCAGCACTTGAGCAGGCGCGATCCCCGCCACATATTCCATGGGACCGGTGACGTAATTCTCCATGAAGCCTACGCCTGCGCGGTGCTGCCAGACATACACTAACCACGGCAGGGCCGCCAGCAGCCCGCCGGCCGACAGTGCCAGCCAGTCCCTTCCTATTCTGCGCAATACGCCTCTGCCACGGATACCCGCGGCGAACCAGTGCGCGAGTACCACAACTACGGCCATCGCCAGGCAACTGAAACCAGCCGTCTGTTTGGTGAGCACCGCAAGTCCCCCGCAGAATCCGGCCCCCCCCACCCGCGCCGTGTTGCCCCTGCTCCGCCCGCCGGCC
>JAUWOG010000022.1 GCA_030612305.1 Armatimonadota bacterium
TGATAACGATGTCGGTGCGGCCATCGGCCAGGTCAATCTGCACTGCGGCGGCAAAGCCTTCGCCGTCGTGCGCATCGAGCTCCAGAGGCTTCGTCGAAGCGATGAACGGCTCCGGCTCGTAGGGCTCCAGTACGGTGACGAACTGGGTCTCGATGTCCTCGCCGAGGTGGCTGCGGACGACGTATTTCAGGTAGTCATCGTGGTAGCGATGGTGGGGCGGCTCGCCGGGGGCAATGGCGATCTCATCCACGGGAGAGAGGCAGTAGATGCGGAGATGCGGGGCGCGGCCCTCAGTCATCTCGCCGGTCTTGTAGAGGATGTCCCAGTCAATCCAGCAGGAGTCTGCTGTCGCATTGCCGCGCTCGACATCGCGCAAATATGAGAATGCCGCACAGCCTTCGTCAGGCTCCTTGATTGGGGCGCCGAACTCGATGTCCGGGCCTGCGAAGGTTCCGGTGGGCTGCTTTTCAAGCTCCAGATTCGCGTGTGTGACTTCGCGCCCGCCGCCGTTGTTGACCATGCGGTGGTTGGTCCCGCCGCGCACCCAGAAGACGTCCACAGCGTAACTGTCATCTTCGGAGATATCTATGAGGCTGAGAGCGCGCCGGTACGTCGTAACACCCTCATAAACTGGCGGCCCACCGTCAACTATAGCGATGCGAGCCAGGTCGCCGCCGCTGAACAGCTCAGTCTTGCCGCCCCAGTTGCAGGTCTGCTTCCGGTCATTGACGGTGACGGTATTGTGGCTCATCGTGTGGTTGGTCCATGCGCCGCGCTTGGGCCAGCGGCCGGTTTGCTCGGGATAGGCCAGATCAGGCATCATCACTATATGCTTGGCGAAGATACCCATGTTGAGACGGTCCTTGTGCGGGTGTGAGCCGCAACTGCGCCCGTACCAGAGATATGCGCAGCGGCCCTGAGTGCTTGTGGGTTCAGCGCCCTCGGAGCTTTGCAGTATGGCCAGGCCGTAGCCGGGGTGGTTGACGCTGTCCAGTTCGATAGGCATCGCCGGCTTGAGCGCAATCAGGTCATCAATGAGCTTCTGCGGGTTCTCATCGAAGATGTCCACCTGGGCCTGGAGCTTCTCCAGATCATATCCCGCTGAGCGCCACAGCTCCTGCGCGATGTCTTCGGTCCCATAGGCGCGGAAGCCGCTGATGAGCATCGGTACCCCGTGTAGTACCAGATTCCAGTTCATGTACTTGCCTGCATCGCCGATCTTGGGGGCCACCTGGTCGAGGCAGCGGAACGCCTTCGTTGCCATGAAGACCTGCTTCATCTTGGGGTAGTCGGCGTAGATATCGTGCTTGGTGTAGCCGTCATAGGCCTGCAGCAAGTCGGCTACCGGGTAGAGACTGCGCGGAGCCAATGAGTAGCCGAGGGCGGCCTCGAAGGACGGCCCATCGCGGTCAACCATGTCCACGAGGACCCTCGCTATTTCTCCGCCATCAGCTTCGAAAAGCCAGTCGAGGTATCGCTCGGTGAGTTCGGGGCGGTCGAGAGCAATCGCCGCCATCGCCATCGCTCTCTGGTGCGCGCCGACATTGCCATGGATGTTCCCGTCGAGCACAGCCTCGCAGAAGAGAGTGATGAGACCGTCCTCGATGTGATTCGCGATGGCCTCTGGCTCAGGCTTCTCGTCGAGACCGGGATACTGCTTCTGCATCTCTGCACAGAAGGCGACCAGGTCCTTGTCCTCGAGCATCTGCTCGTAGCAGACATCGTAGGCATAGGAGAGCTTGCTGGCGGTGCTAGTTTCCCAGATGCAGCCCTGGATCATGCCCTTGTGGCTGCCGCCGTCGGAGATGTCCCATCCCGACCGGCTGCCTACCATCGCGAAGTAGTCAATGTTGGGGTAAACATCCGCATAGCGGCCCAGCAACACGCCGGCTTTGTGCGCGTAAATGGGATCACTGGTCAGGGCATACGCCCGGGCCAGATTCTGCGCCGCAGTCATAGTCTCGCCCCACAGCTTATGGGTGTAAACGGCGACGTAAGTCAGAATCTCGTCACCGTTCTTGAGGCCGAAGCCGTCATCCACCCACTTCAGGTGGTCCGGGTCCTTCGGGTCCGGGTGCTCGGAGTTGAAAAGCAGCCCCTTGTCGGCCTTTTCGGGGTCGAATTCGCCACGGTCATCGAGCCCTGAAGCGTAGTAAGCGCCATAATCATTCGCGGGGAAAAAGGTCTTGCAGCTCCTGCACTGCAGCTTCCAGGGATGATTCTTACTGTCGTAAGCGTAGGCGTTATACGCTACTTCGCCACAGTTGGGACAGCCGCGGTCCACAGGCTGGCCACGCAGAGTCAGAAGGTTATTGCGGGGCACCCACTGGCTCGGCACCATCCGCCACAGCTCTTCATCCGACATCTCAACATATTTAGTGGCGGAGTTGATCGCCCTTTGCTGCTGGGACTTGGCCCAATCGTACTTCTCGACACTGGCCAGCGCATTGGCCCGCATCTCGGCGGTGACGATATGGCTGCCGGTCTTGGCGCTCGCAGTCGTCAGGCAGGTGCAGACGGCACAAAGCACGAGCGGGATCGCGACACAGATGATGCGCAATGACAATGACATTATGATTTCTCCTTGTGAACTCCGTACGGTTCAGACCGGCGAATCAGTCCTGCGTGCGGGTAGCTTCTCCGTCGTATGGCGGATGTCCTCCCAGGAAAGGAGATCGGCGATGTCGTGAGTGCGACTTTGAATTGTCGGCACATGGTGCAGGTTCCCAGGGCCCCCTGTAGCGCGAGCTTCCAGCTCGCGGCCGTTCGCGGTTCGGCACTGCCGAGCTGGAAGCTTAGGCGAAATCTTCGATTCCGCACTACAGGAGGAATGAGGGGCCTGTGGTGATTTGCCTTCGCCGGTTGTCTTTCAGCTAGGAGCCGCCTGCTGACAATTCAAAGTCGCATCCGGATGTCGTGGGTTGTGGCACTGGAGCCGCGACAGTGCTATCATACGTGCGTGCCGGGGGGTCAATGGACAACGAGCCGGGACGAGGCAAGATGCCGGAGCAGCAAGAGGGAAGTCAGAAAGATGGCCGGCCACGGATACTGATTATCAAGCGCAGCTCGCTTGGTGACATCGTACACACGCTGCCGGTGGCTAACGCGCTGCGGGACAGATACCCGGAGGCGTACCTCGCGTGGCTGGTGGAAACACGCTTCGCCAATATCCTCGCAGGTCATCCGGCGCTTGACGATGTCATTGCAATAGAACGCTATGACCTCACTCAGCCGGTGCGGCTGATACGGGAGAGCCTGCGCGTGCGCCGGGAACTGCTGGCGCGGGATTTCGAGTGGGCCATTGACCTCCAGGGCCTGCTGAAGAGCGGGCACCTGCTGGGCTGGTCTGGTGCGGAACGTCGCATCGGATTGGATGAGCCTCGGCGGGAGTTCAACTACTTCAGCCACCACATGTGTACGGAACTCGTCCCCGGAGACATCACCGCGCACGCGGTGACAAGATACCTCCACGTGGCGGAGCATCTCGGCTGTGACGTCAGCAACCCGCGCTTTGACCTGCACGTGTCGGCGGAGGATGAGGAGTGGGCGCGGGAGACCTTTGCTGAGGCAGGTCTGGGCGGCTCGGCGCCGATCGTCGGGATCAATCCGGGCGCCTCGAATGTACACAAACAATGGCCGCCGGAGCGCTTCGTCGCGGTGACAAAGCTACTGCCTGATATGCAATGGGTGGTCCTGGGCGGACCCGCCGAGGTAGAGCTGGCGCAGAGCATCGCCGACGGAATTGACGGGCCGGTGCTGGTCACCGCCGGCAGGACGAATCTCCAGCAGCTCATGGCGGTCATCAGCTCGCTGGATGCACTGGTGACTGCCGACACCGGGCCGATGCACATCGCCGCCGCACTCGGCGTACCGACAGTCGCGCTGTTCGGGCCGACTGACCCCCGGCGCACGCGTCCCTTCGGCGACATCCACACAGTCATCGTCCATGAGCAGGACTGCAGCTTCTGCAAGAACAAGCCGACGTGCCGGGATTACCACTGCATGACGGCGATAACGCCCGCAGAAGTGGCGGCAGCGGTACGGGCCGCTCTCCGCTGAACTGTAGTTATGCAAGTTCCGGGCAATTCCAATTGGAGGCCGCCGGACGGCGTCTGTCCGCCGCCGGCTTATAGTCCTTGGCCGTAATGGAGGGGCCTGTCGCCGCACTGTGCCCACAATGTGGGTACAGTGCCAGGCTGGCCCAGTCACTCAATCCCGATAGGTTCTTCTCCTGCGCGGGCCGGCCTCGGCCACTTCGCTACGCGAAGTGCCCTTCGACGCGGCCCCTCCATCGGCTGGCCGACTAACAGCGATGCTATCTGGATACTATCAACTGATGCCTCGTAGCGCCACAAATCTACATAACTATAGTGAAGCCTATGCCTTGTCGGACTTGGCTGAGTAGCTCCAGAGCGCCTTCTTCGGGTCCGGGTTCGGCTCTACCTTCGGTCCCTGCGGGACCTCGCCCGGCGTGAGCGAATTGGCCAGCGCCACCGACGTATCCTCGATCATCTGCCCCGCCTCAGGTATCAGCTTGCTGCTCATCGCCATGCGCACCTCATAGCCGCCGCCATTGGGGCCGAAAGCGTCGGGCGTCGGCACATATCCGATGCAGCCATTGGCCAGCTCGCCGACGTAGGTGAAGGGGAAATGAGACCGCTCCTTGATGTTCAGGCCGAACAGGCAGAAGGACTCGCCCGGGTTGGAGAGAAAGACCACCGGGCCGATCTGCACTGCCTGGACCTCGCAGGTGACCTCCGGCTCGACCTTGTTGGCCTCATGGAGCAGGACGGCCTCGCGGGCGAAGAGCCAGTTGTGGTCTTCCGGAGTGCTTGATTTGACCGTGGCCAGCTCCCGCTGGAAGCGCTCCTCGGTGACCTCGCGCGTGCTTATCTTGAGCAGCTCGCGGCGTGCGGCAACCGGCAGCAAGTCATCAGGCTCCGCCATGCAGAGGACCTTGAGGGCCTCAGCCCCGACCTTCTGCCCGACGCGACGCGACCATTTGGGCCCGCTTTCCGACTCGTCATCGCTCAGGTTGTTGACCTGGGTGATGTCGCCACATGCGCCATTGAGCAAGACGACTTCGCCGCCGCCCATCGCGCCGGTGATGCACTTGCGCAGCCAGTATATCCAGTCGGCAGAGGCGCCGGGATTGCCGGTGGTGCCGTGGCAGGTGAAGTTGACGATGCAGCCGAGGAAGCCGCCGTCGGGCCGCCAGCAGCCGACTACGCCGACTTCGGGATCCACGGGCCCCGCTGGCTCGATGATGTCGGGGTTCAGCTTGCCCGGATGCGTCATCGTCGAGCCGTCCTTCATCCTGAAGCGGCGGTTGAAGGCGACCGTAGGCTCCTCGCCGCGGCCGATCGAAAGCAGCGCCTCCTCCTTCTTCTCATCCGCCATGATGACGGCAGTGGCAATCTGCTTGCTCACATGCTCGAGGTAGCAGAGGTCGGGAGCGGTGGACTCATTCTGGGCGAGGTCCTCGCAGAGCTCGGGGTCGAAGGCGTGGGCGTAGTCTCCCGGCTTCGCGCCCATCATTGGCCCGCTGGCATGGGTGTGCGAGGCCCCGACCATGACATTCGCCCCGGGGATGCCGGTCTTCTCCTCGATTATCTGCCGCGCGCCCTCGACCACCGAGCGCTTGACTGAGAGCATGTCGAGACCCACGAGCGCGACCCGCTCCCCATCGCCTTCGATGACGACGGCCTTGGCGCAGCAGGGATCGTGGATGACTTGGTTAAAACCCTTCCTGAAGCCACCGGGCTTCTCCATGCCGATGGCTGGCGTGACGTCTGCGGATGCAAAGCCTACCTTCATGATGCAACCTCCCTGGCGGAAGCCGTAACCTCCGCGCAATTCCTTCTCACTTCATCCTCATTGGCAGACGAATTCATCACCCCGCCATACCCTTGTCGGAGCAGGAACATATTTTCCTGCCGGCGGCATCATTTCCTCCCGGCAGCGCAAAATGATTTCGTGCAGCAGCAGGAGCCAGCCACGAGGCGTCGAACCGGCATTGGTATTGACTTCTCTTCAACTATCGCTTATTTTAGGAAAGTGCCCAATCGTAAAATAAGTGGACCCGCTAATTTGAAACTTGAAATAGGGCTATGAAACGAGAGCTACAGGGACAGTACGTGACCGTATCAACAACAGGCGAGAGTGTGGAGGCGTTTGTTCCGTCGCCATTGCCGCCCGAGCCCCCGCTGGACTGGTCGCCTGCCCTGCGGCAGAAGTTCGACGAGGCACTGCTGGCGCTCGGTCGCCTCGACAGCGTATCGGTCCTCCTGCCGGATACCTCGCTATTTCTCTACATGTATGTGCGCAAGGAGGCGGTGCTGTCATCTCAGATCGAGGGCACGCAGTCATCGCTCTCCGATCTGCTGCTGTTTGAGCTGGAGGAACAGCCGGGTGTGCCTCTTGATGACGTGGAGCAAGTGAGCCACTACGTGGCAGCCCTGAACTATGGCCTGGAACGCATTCGGGAAGGTTTTCCTCTGTGCGCGCGCCTCCTGCGAGAGATTCATGAGGTCCTCCTCTCAAGCGGACGCGGCAGCGACCGCAACCCCGGGGAATTCCGCCGCAGTCAGAACTGGATCGGTGGAACCCGGCCTGGCAACGCGGCATTTGTGCCGCCTCCCCACGAGCACGTTCAGGACTGCATGAGCAGCCTGGAGCGGTTCCTCCACGATGAGCCGGAGCCCACGCCGACGCTCACGAAAGCCGCTCTCGCTCACGTGCAATTCGAGACAATCCACCCGTTCCTGGACGGCAACGGCCGGCTGGGGCGTCTGCTGATCACGCTCCTGCTGTGCTCTGAAGAACTGCTCAAGGAGCCGATGCTCTACCTCAGCCTCTATCTGAAATCCCATCGCTCCCGATACTACGAATTGCTGAACCATGTGCGCCTGACAGGGGATTGGGAATCCTGGCTCGAGTTCTTCGCGGAAGCCGTCACGGACACCGCCATGCGGGCTGTTGACACGGTCCAGAAGCTGATAGCGCTTGCGTCCGAGGACCGAGACGCAATCAACGAGCTTGGCCGAGTGGCGGGGTCGGTACTCAGGATCCATCGGGCCTTGCAGGAACGACCCATTGCACTGCCCAAGTGGCTGGGCGAGCAGGCCGGGCTCTCGCCAGCGACGGTCAACACCTGCCTGAAGCATCTTGAGCGCCTCGGCATCGTCAACGAGGTGACCGGACGAAAGCGCAGGCGCATCTACGCCTATTCCCGCTATCTCGACTTGATGAATCAGGGCACTGAAGTGCCGCTCTGATATCTCCCCTCGATCCCAGGAAACGACAGCATCAGGGCTGGCAGAATTTGGCCTTGACAATCGAACGGATGTTTGGTATAGTTAAGAGCTTGGTAGGTCCCCTTCTTCGCAGCAGCTTCCCTGCCATCAGAGACCCGACGAGATGCCGTCACAAGGGGTAGAACGACCATTCCAGGAAGAGGTGTGCGTATGTTGATACAATCCCTGGAGGCGTATGGTGTGCCGGCACAGTTGATCCGGATATGGCGTGTCGCGTACGGGGATGAACTGCTGCCGGTGCAGCAGGAAGCAGTGCAGCGATGCGGGGTGCTGTCGGGCAAGAGTGTAATCATCTCCGCGCCGACGAGTTCAGGCAAGACACTCGTCGGTGAGATGGCCGCGGTGAGAGCAGCGCTGGCCGGACGCCGGGCTCTCTACCTCGTACCCACGAAGGCGCTGGCGGAGGCCAAGTACGCGCTCTTCTGCCGGCTTTACGAGCCGCTGGGGCTGCGGGTGCGGATATGCACCAGAGACCGCCGCGCTGATGAGCGTTGCGTGATGCGCGGGGAATTCGACATCGTCGTGGCAATCGCCGAGAAGGTGCGCGCGATGTTCGATCGCCCGGGGAGGAGCGGCGGTGATGTCGTCTCCTTTTTCGGCTCGGTAGTGGTGGATGAGCTGCAACTGCTGAGTGACGCCGAGCGCGGACCGTGTCTCGAGCTACTGCTGAGCAGGCTCACCGGCAATGAGGACATGCAGATAGTCGGCCTGTCGGCGTGTCTGGGTGCAGAGCGCCGGGTTGCTGATTGGTTGGGGGCGCAGCTGCTGGAGGTCGAGCGCCGGCCCATCGAGCTGCGCAAGGGCGTGCTCATCGGCGATGAATTCCGCTACGTGGAGCACAACAGCGGGCAGGGCGGCGCGGAGAAATGGGAGGCCGCGGATATCACGGATGCGGCTTCCTTGCCGGACGCCATGCGCATCATCGCGCCCGGCCTCGCTGATGAGCCGACGCTGGTATTCGTGCGCGATCGTCGCAGCGCGATGGAGCTGGCTGTGGCGCTTGCAGAGGCAATGCCGGGGGCCGGGGAGTCAGCAACGGTTCGGGAGCTGGAGCAGCTACCCGAGCCTTCCGTACGGCTGCGGCTGGCGGAGTTGTGCCGGCGCGGCGTGGCCTTTCACAGCACTGACCTGCAATTCGCCGAGCGGCAGGCGGTCGAGGCGGGGTTCCTGCGCGGCGACATCCGGACGCTCTGCTGCACCTCAACCCTGGCGCTGGGGCTGAACCTGCCGGCGCGCAATGTCATCATTGACCCGCTGGTGTGGTACCGGCCGAGCGGCACAAACGGGAGGCGTGGGCGCTACACCTTGCGGCCGATGTCGCCGGAGGAATTGGACAACCGGGCCGGCCGCGCGGGGCGGCTCGGGTGGGCCGAGGAATTCGGTCGCGCCATCGTGCCCGCCGACAGTCAACTGCGTGCCGAGGCGTTGATGAGCCGCTACGTGATCGCGCGAGCCGGGGATGAATACGTAGCGGAGATGCCGGGCTCTGACTCCGGCTCCGGCAGTCTGCCGCGTTCATCACGGGCCCAACGCCTGCTGCAGCTTGCCACCGTCTTCTCGACCCACACGGAAGCGGACCTCGCAGAGGCCTGGTCGCAGACGTACACAGGCAGCATGACCGCGACCGGAGCGACAGGCCGCCCGGGGCAGGCGCTGGAAACGCTGACCGGAGCCGCTGATGAGTGCCGTCGCGCGGGCCTCCTGGCCACCGAGCCGGAGGGTTTCCTCGCCACGGCGCTGGGCCGCATCTTCGGTACGAGTGGCCTCTCGCTGGCGAGTTTCCAGCGGCTTGTCAACGGCATCCGGGCTGCCGGTGGCGTCCCGCATCCGTGGCATGTCATGCTGCTTTGTGCGCTCACGGAGGAGGCCGCGGAGAGCATCCATCTGCCGGCGGGAAATGGGCGTTGCTACGATGAGTGTGGCGCGCTGCTTCGCCTGGCGGAGGAGCAATCCTATGCGGAGGCGGAGGTCTGGGGCCGGCTGGCGGAGGTGCTGGCTGACCCGACGCTGCCGTTGGGACGGCGGAATGCGGCGGCGCGACTCGTGCTGGCGCTGCTGCGCTGGACAGGGCCGGAGACGACGGGCGAGCTGGAGCAGGCTCTCGGTATCCCGGCCGCGCGTCTGGCACACGCGGGGGAGACGGTCGGGTGGCTGATGGAGATCTCGGGCCGCATCGTGGGAGAACTGGGCGCGAAAGCAAACAGTAAAGCGGTGAATGTACTTGCCCGGCGAGTCTGTGGCGGCGTCGAAGCCCATGCCTTGGGGCTGTATGATCTGCAGGTTTCCGGCCTCGACCGGGACTTCATGCAGGCAATGGCGGCGGCCGCTTACGGGAACCCGGCGGCAATCGCCGGAGTGACAGAGAAGGACCTGTGTGAACTGCTGCCGGCGGGACTCGCGCATCGTATCTACCACGCGGTTGAGGCGCAGGTCAAGCGGACAAGCCGGCGAAGTGCATCTGGTGAGCAGCGCGTGGAATCCGGCGTCTTGCTTCGGCCCGGCGTGCGCGGCGGCCCTGCCCTGCGCCTCGATCTCGCCAGGCCGCTGGAAGCAACCTTCCACGGAACACAGGTCTCGCTGCGGCCCGCGGAGTTCCACATGTTGCGGGCGCTTGCGCAGAGACCGGGAGAATGTGTGCCGTACGAGGAACTGTTCCGGAGCATGTGGGGCGATGAACCGTTCGTCTATGCGGGCCAGCTCTACTCGCACCGCAGCCGGCTCGCGAGGAAGCTGCGCAGGGCCGCCACGGCGCGGGCGGAAGCCGAGGAGGATGTGCTTGTGACCGTGCGCACGCACGGAGTGATGCTGAACCTGCGGGCGGATGACGTCGCTGTCACCGGCTGACGAGGTATGATGCGCGCACGTTGTTTGTTCGTGGGTGAAGGTGACCGCGCGGGGAGAGGGAATATTGTCGGGAGGCGACGCGGGCTGCGAGACAGAATGTGTTGTTGGTAGGCGTGTGAATCGGGGTTGTAAAAGGGGTGGAAATGTAGTATAAGTAGGGCGTCGCAGGTCGAAGAACATAACAACATACTCTTTGCTGAGTTCACTACGGCGGGGCCTGTCGCTCTCAGGGCGCATCCGGAGACGGGGAGGCCGCTCGCCCAAATCCAGCCGCTTGCAATAGGAGGAGTAAACAGTGTCTGTAAAAGTTGGTATCAACGGTTTCGGCCGCATCGGCCGCCAGGTCTTCAAGGCCGTCTATGAGCAGTATCAGGATGAAGTCGAAATAGTGGCAGTGAATGACCTCACGGACGACGCCACGCTCGCGTACCTGCTCAAGTATGACAGCATCTACGGGAAGTTCGACGCCGACATCAGGGACGGCGACAACTCCATTCTGGTTGACGACATGGAGATAAAGAGCTTCGAAGAGCGGGACCCCTCGAACCTGCCCTGGGGCGATTTGGGTGTTGACGTGGTGCTCGAGTCCACGGGCTTCTTCCGCAAGCCCGACGACGCCCGCAAGCACCTTGCGGCCGGAGCGAAGAAGGTCATCATCTCGGCTCCTGCTGGCGGCACAGCCGACGATCTGGTGACCATCGTTCTCGGTGTCAATGACGAGATGTACGACCCGGCGCAACACAATCTCATCTCCAACGCCTCCTGCACGACCAACTCTCTTGCCCCCATGTGCAAGGTGCTGCACGAGAACTGGGGGATCCTCGGCGGGCTGCTGACGACAATCCACAGCTACACCTCGGATCAGAACCTGATGGACGGGCCGCACACGGACCTGCGTCGGGCACGGTCGGCTGCCGAGAACCTCGTCCCGCCCACCACCGGAGCTGCCAAGGCTATCGGCATAGTGATCCCGGAACTCGCCGGGAAGCTCGCCGGTATCGCCCTGCGCGTTCCTCCGCCCACCGGCTCCGGGCCCGCCCTCGTAGTGACGCGCGCGAAGCCCACGACCGAGGAGGCAATCAACGCGGCGTTCAAAGCTGCCGCCGAGGGCGAACTGGAGGGCTACCTCGAGTACAACGAGGACCCCATCGTGCGCGCCGACATCGTCGGGAACTCGGCCTCGTGCATCTTCGATTCAGAGTGGACGAACGTCATCGGGGGCACGCTGGTCAAGGTGCTCGGCTGGTATGACAACGAGTGGGGTTACGCGAGCCGCACCGCCGACCTGCTGAAGATCCTCGGGGCGAGTCTGTAGCAGCGCGACGGAGAAGCAACCGACCACAATGAGCCCGCCTGTCATGCGCAGGTGGATGCAGCAGAGTCGCAATACGGAGGCGGGTGGCAGACCATCCGCCTCCGTTGTCTGAGTCGAGTAGAGGTCGGAGAAGAGTGTGAGGGTGACTGAGCATGGACAAGGCTACGGTCAAGGACGTGCAGATTAGCGGGAAGACCGTGCTGCTGCGCGTTGATTTCAATGTCCCTTTGAAGGATGGCGACATCGAGGACGACACGCGCATCAGCGCAGCGCAACCGACCATCAAGTACCTGGCGCAGAATGGCAACAGGATAGTCCTGTGCGCGCATCTGGGCCGGCCTGAGGGAGAAGTAGTGCCCGCATTGAGCCTGAAGCCATGTGCGGAACGGCTCGGCAAGTTGCGCGGGAAGCCGGTCGGATTCGTCGAGGACTGCAGCGGCGCAGAGGTCGCCGAGGCAGTCGCGAAGATGCAGCCGGGTGAGGTGATACTGCTTGAGAACACGCGCTTCCACGGTGCCGAGACCTCGAAGAACGACGCGGAGATGCTGGCATTTGCGCAGCAGCTTGCGGCCCCGGCGGAGGCCGACGTCAATGACGCCTTCGGAGCCTGCCACCGCAACCACGCCTCGACCTATGGCGTGACGAAGTATCTGGAGCCATGCGTGGCCGGGCTGCTGGTCGAGAAGGAAATTGAC
>JAUWOG010000349.1 GCA_030612305.1 Armatimonadota bacterium
GGCGATGTAGTTCGGGTTGACATACACGTACCCGAGAATCTGCTCGTATGCCGCTGCGGCTTCCGCCACCTCCGCATTGCCGGCTTCCATGTCATAGAGTATCGCCAGACCTGACGAACACGCCGCTCGCGCAATGTCGTAGGTGTCACACAGCCGCAGCAGGTTATCAACGGTGCCCGCCTCCGGGATCGGGAAGTTCCATATCCCGAGATGCGTGTGGGCGTCAATCTTTGGCATCTATGCGCCCTCCAGGTGCAGGGATTGCATGGCGTTGCCGCCGAAAATGGCGGCCCGGTCGTCCTCGCTGAGAGCGACATTCTGCAGCATCGTGTACGACGGGCCGGCGTATCGCTCCAGCAGGCCGGAGCCGTACATGAGCTTGTGCGCCCCGGCTACGAATGCCAGCCCTTCAATGCTGCCCGGCGTGTTGAATAGCTGCGTGTCGCAAAAGACATTCTCGTAGGCCGAGGTCACTGCATAGGTCTCGGCATGAGCCCCGTAGCCGGCTCCCATAATGACGATGCTGAAGCCGAAAGGCGAGATGAGCTTCCCGATGAGGGTTTGATGGCCGGGGGGTCCGGCGGGCAGCATCGCCGCCAGACGGTGTTCAGCCACCGCCTCGCAGATATTGAAGAACGGCTGGCTGTTGATGCTCCAGCCCTGTCGCTGTGGGCAGAAGCGCACGACCCGGAAGCCCCGCTCCGCACAGCGCTCGACCTCATCCAGACAGCCGAAGTGACGTCTCGGGTCAATCGTCGCCACGGGGATGAGGCACTCGTGCCGCCGGCAGACCTCCCACGTCTCATCATTGCCGCTGAGGAAATCGTATTCGACGCCGCGCAAGCTGCAGGTGAGAGCGCGATGAATCCCCTTGGCCTGCAGCTCGGCCACGAGAGCCTCCGGCGACCAATCCACCCGCTGCTTGGGGTTCTTTCCGAAGCATGTGTTGACATCAATCAGCACGACGATCCGGCCTCCTTGGTGCGCCAGTTCTACAGCGATTCAGCCGATGGCATCCGCTATCGCGTCACCGACCTGGGTCGTGGTCGCATCGCCTCCAGCATCCGGGGTCAGTGCACGGCCCTCACTGACGACCTTCGCCACTGCTTCGCGTATGCAGCCCGCCATTTCCTGCTCGCCGAGGCTCTCCATCATGAATGCGGCAGTGAGTATCGCCGCTATCGGATTGGCGATGCCCTTGCCCATGATGTCGGGCGCGCTGCCATGAGGAGGCTCGAACATGGACGGGCCGGTCTGCGACAGGTTGCCCCCTGGTGCAAAGCCCAGACCCCCGACCAGCACAGCCGACAGGTCAGTGAGAATATCGCCGAACAGGTTCGGTGCTACTACCACGTCAAAGCGCTCGGGGTTGGTAATGAACCGCATCGCCAGCGCATCAACATGCGACCAGTCATGGGCGATGTCGGGGTACTCGGCGGCTACTTGCTCGAAGATTTCGTCCCATAGGCCCATCGCGTGCGGGAGTGCATTGCTCTTCGTCGTGGAGGTGACGTGCTTCTTACCGTCTCGTTTCTGCGCCAAGTCGAAAGCATACGTGATGACGCGGCGGCAGCCCAACTCGGAGAAAACGCCCGTCTGCAGCGCGATCTCTGCCGACTCAGCGAACGCAGGCCGCACGGTGGAGACCTCGGCGAATTCGGCGTCCCCACTCCTGTAGCGGCCACCCAGGTTACAGTAGAAGCCCTCGGTGGCCTCGCGGATGACGATGAAATCTATCTCTTCGGGCGTGCGGTGAGCAATATACCACGGGCACCCGGGCATGGGCTGGACCGGGCGAACATTGGCGAACTGCTCGAAGCCCGCTCGAATAGCCAGGACCACACCGCCGACGCCGACGGTCTCCGGAGCCTTGTCAGGCAGGCCCACGGCACCCAGATAGATGGAATCGAAACCGGCGAGTATCTGCAGAGCGTCAGGCGGCATGGGTACATCGTGCTGCAGCCAATACCCGACTCCCCAGGGGAAGTGCTCGAGGTCGAAAGCCACTTCGCTCCTGTCGCCGGCGCGCTGGAGGACCTTGAGGCCCTCGGCGATGACGTCCGGGCCGATGCCGTCACCCGGAATGACCGCGATGGAGTATGTGGGCATGTCCATGGATCCTATTCGGGCAACTGGTAGTTGGGAGCTTCTTCGGTGATGATGATGTCGTGGGGATGGCTCTCCTGGAGGCCGGCGACAGTGACGCGGCACAACTGCCCTTCCTTCTGCAGTTGCTCGATGCTCGCGACGCCACAATAGCCCATGCCGGCGCGGAGTCCGCCGAGCAACTGTCTGACGACGACTGAGACGGCGCCCTTGTACGGGACGCGTCCCTCGATGCCCTGGGGCACGAGCTCATCGTCGGGCACTCCCTGCAGTCCGTAGCGGTCACGGCTCGAAACTCGCTCCCGCATCGCGCCCAGCGAGCCCATGCCTCGGTATTCCTTATAGACGCGCCCGCGGTAGAGAACAGTGTCGCCGGGGCTTTCCTCAGTGCCTGCGAAGAGCGCGCCGATCATACATGAATCCGCCCCTGCGGCGATGGCCTTTGCCAGGTCGCCGGAGTACTTGATGCCCCCGTCGGCAATCACGGGGATGTTGTCCTCCCGCGCCACTGAGACGGCGTCCATGATAGCCGTAATCTGCGGCATGCCTGCGCCGGAGATGACGCGCGTCGTGCAGGTTGACCCGGGGCCGACGCCTACTTTGATGCCATCGGCACCTGCGCTGATCATGTCGGCGGCTCCCTGGGCAGTGGCGATGTTGCCACCGACTATCTGCAATTCATCGTCGAATTGCTCCCTGATGCGGGCCACTCTGCGGAGAACGTCCACATGCTGCCCGTGCGCGCTATCAACGACCACTGCATCCACACCGCGTTCCAGGAGCGCAGCCACCCGGTCCGATGTTTCGTCCGTGACGCCGACGGCCGCCGCCACCCGCAACCGGCCCAGTTCATCCTTACAGGCGTCCGGGTAGCGTGCCACCTTCTCGATGTCCTTGATGGTGATGAGCCCCAAAAGCATCATGCCATCATCAACCACCGGCAGCTTCTCGATGCGGTGCTCGTGGAGGATCGCCTTGGCCTCATCGAGGGTAGTGCCCTCGCCGACTGTCACGAGATTGACGGATGTCATCGCCTCGGTGACCGGCTTGTCCAGGTTCGTCTCGAAACGGAGGTCGCGGTTGGTGAGGATGCCGATGAGCTTTCCATCTCGCGTGACGGGCAGCCCCGAGATGCGATACTTGGCCATCAACTGGAGTGCGTCGCCCACCTTGTCGTTCGGCCCGAGGGTAACCGGGTCCACGATCATGCCGCTTTCGGATCGCTTGACCTTGTCAACCTCATTGGCCTGCTCCTCAATGGTCATGTTCTTGTGGATGACGCCGATGCCGCCTTCACGCGCCATCGCAATGGCAAGCTGTGCCTCGGTGACTTTGTCCATCGCCGCGGAGAGTATGGGCGCGTGGAGGCGGATGGTCCTGGTCAAGCGGGTGGATACATCTACTTCGCTGGGCAGAACGCTGCTGGCCGCCGGCGTCAGCAGTACATCATCAAAAGACAAAGCCAATTTCAGTTCGTCTCCCACAGTTGGTGCCTCCTAAGTCTGGCAACACGCAACGCCCCTACTCAAGCTCGCAGGTCTCCTGCTCGCCGATGATTTCCAGGCCGCTCCATATCTCGTCCAGGTACTCCTCGGGGGTATTGAGCCATTCCATCGTCTCCGGGTCTTCCTGCCCGGATGTGAAAAGCGGGAGGTCCGTGCGCAAGCCCAGTTGCGGAACTTCCCTTACTCTGGCGACTCGCAGGGGGGGGACATCCCGGTAGCGCGGGTTGCGCACCCACACCGGCCCCCCTTTGCCTTCGATGCGGTAGTAGGCGAAGCCGCGGCCCTGCTCGACCGCCCCGTACTGCGACCCGAAGCGATTCGAAACCCAGTTCGCCATTACCAGCGGCTCCGGCAGGGGATTGATCGTAACATGCCCGTAGGCCGGTGGCATGACGACTTTGTCGCCGGGGTTGCCCTCGACGATCAGGCAGTCCTCGACAACGACATCCTCCATCCCGGCCTCAATATCGTTGACCTTCTGCAGCAGGTAGATCGCCTTCCCGGAGAGGACGCC
>JAUWOG010000050.1 GCA_030612305.1 Armatimonadota bacterium
ATGTTGCGGCTTGTGACCGACGTCCATTCCATGACGTCATCACCGACTGGGCCAAAGAAGGTCTGACCAGACAGCTTGTCGCCACCCGCCAGACCTCCACACGGTACGTCGGCATCCGGCCTCTCACCGAGCTTCTGCCAGCCCTTCAGCGTAAGGACCGCAACACCGAGGGCCGGCACACGATTCTCCGCCGCGCAGAATGCCTGGCACTCAAAGGACACGACCACGGTTCGCGGCACCGAAGCAGGAATGGCGAACACGGCCCCGTAATACACCGCGCCAATGGCATTGCCCTTCTCGTCACCGGACATCTCGAAGGAGGAGCTGTCTGCGCCGGCTTCTATCTTCCACACCGGACGCCAGTTCTTCGCCAATTCCTGCTCACCTATACCGAGTGCGAGCACGTAGCGCGTCTCGAAGTCGCCGATACGCTCCAGCGGCTCAGCAGCAAGATGACAAGCCAGGATCAACAGGCTGGAGACAATTACCACGCGGGCATGGATGTGCATTTCGGTTCACCTTTCCTGCTGTGGAGTGCGGGACTGGCTGCTTGCGTCTGTCGCATGTTGGCGCACTACTTCGCGCGCGGAATAGTAATCCACTTCCAGATCCCCGGACGGACACAGTGCGCGAACCGCTTCTTCGGCCTCCGCCGCCCATGCGATTATCTTGGTGAACTTCGACGGCGAGAACTCATAGCAATTGGTGTGGCCGGCGGCGATGATGTCGGGCTGCCAATCCAGGACCAACTGTGCGCTGGGGATGAAGCCATCCTCAAAGCGGCAGCCATTGTAGGCGCAGAAACCGCCGGTGCCATTCCATTTTGAGGACGGGGTGAAGCAGTCGCCGCCAAAGAGCACGCGCCTGTCGTCGGCGATGGTCATGAAGACGCAGTGCCACCAGGTCTGGCCGGGCCAGTGTGCGATGCGGAACTCGAACTCCTGCCACTGCCAGATCCCGGTGTCAGGCCAGAGATGGTCGGGGAGGATCGGCTGGGGCGACAGCACCCAGGGGGCGAAGGCTCTGGCCGGGTCCCGCAACGGCTCGGCCACCTGCGGGTGCAGCCAGGCCTCTGCGCCGTAGCGCTCGCGCAAGTAGGGAATCGCGTCACAGTGGTCGTAATGGTAATGGCTGACCAGCATGACTTCGGCTGTGACGCCGCCGATCTCATCAAGCAGCGCTTCGAGCATCTCCATGTCCGGCATCGTCGGGTCAACTACCAGGCCGCCGCCGGAGGACCTCTCGTAGCCGCCGGATTGAGTGCGCCCCATGGATGAGATCAGCAGATACCCGTTTCCGCCGAACTGGTAGAGGTGCTCGGAGTACTTGCGTGCCCCGCAGGCCATTATCTCGGGCTGCAGCCAGCGGTCCTCTTCGCCCGGACTGATCTGGCCCTTCGCATGATAGAAGCGCAGCAGGCGGTCGGCGAGCGCCTCCAGCATTTCCCGAGCGCCCTCCCTCACCACGGGTCCATGGGACGGACACAGCATGCCTGTCGCGATGCCGTGGAGACGCCGCACGCCCTCCCATGCCGCCAGTGCCCCCGTGCCTGTCCAGTGGTCCCACTCGAGATGGAACGGCTGCCAGATAGTCCCACCGGCATGAGCCGCATCGCCACAGAACAGGATCTGCCGGCCTTGGTGGTCGAGGACAACTGAGCAGGCATTCGGCCCGTGCCCGGGTGTGTCCATGAAGCGTATGCGGCGTCCGTGCCAGTAGAAATGCCCGTTGCCGGAGATGTCATACTGAATCCCGGATATGCGCTCCGGCGGCGGGGAGTAACTCGGCGGACATCCGAGCTGATACCAGGGCGGAGGACCGAACTCGCCGGCATGGGCCGGATCGAGGAAGAAGTCCTCCCCGAGGGGAGCATGAATGGTGAACGGCCAGGAGGTTTCCTTCAGCAGACCGGCGCACTGATCCTTGTGATGATGGGTCAGGAGAACGTGCTCGACGGTGCTGATGCCGAGCTCGGGCAATTGGTCGAGCCACTCACCAGTGCCGAAGTCAATGACGACGGCGCGGTCTCCGTCCTTGAGCACATAGACGTTGCAGCTATCCCCAAACAGCCACAGGTCTGGCAGGATTTCTTGCGGCTTCATGTCGCTCATGCTGATACCCCGTGGATGTGCGAAGATGATGTGCCCAAGTCTGGCTCACGCACAACTACATTTGCGCGGCGAGACGCAATTACCTCCCGCGCGCGGCGAAATGCGTGGCCTGCATCTGTGCAGATGAAGGGTTATCTGCCCCCGGGATGGAAACCATAGAGGCAGGCTCTTGCCGGCGGCGTTGACATTCGTTGTCAGCCTCAGTGGCTTGGCACGCGAAGCCTAGCCTGGTCATTCGAGGGAGAGCACAGTGCAGGAACTAAAGGTGACGGTTGCGGACATGACGGGACTGGACGTCTTGCGGCCGGCGACAGGCGGAGCACCCATCGCCAAGGGTGCAGCCCCGGAAGGTACGCAGTTCAGTCTGCTTGATGAGAACGGCGAAGTCGTTGATTGCCAGACATCGGTTCTCGCCCGCTGGGAAGACAGGAGTGTTCGGTGGGTGCTGTTGGATTTCCTGAGCAAGCCGCCGGCCAACGCCACCCGGGCGTACACTCTCCGGTGGGGTGAGCGCGTCAGTGACGCCGGACGGTTGGAGGGCGCAAAGGTCACTTCAGGTCCCGCGCCGTCTCTGTCCTCAGGCGATATGGAGATTGTGACCGCAGGCGATGGTCTGCTGCGAATCGCCGACCGCATCGAGGTCAGGTTTCATGCGACCGATTCCAGTGGCAAGCAGTACGAGGCCCGTGCGGAATCGGTGGATGTCGAGACCGAAGGGCCCATGCGTTCGACGCTGGCACTGAAGGGCTCGTTTGAGGGCGCTGCCGGCGAGCGGCTCTTCAGTTTCCGGGTGTGGGTTTCGGTCTTCGCCGGGCTGTCGAAAGTGCGCCTCGAGCCCCTGATTCTGATTGACGGGCAGAGCGGTGTAGTGCAGAGGGTGCAAGACATAAGCCTCGATATCAGGCCGGTTGCCGGAGTGCGCAGCGCGACAATCGGCGGCGACCCGGGGTGGAGCGGCGAGCCGAATCCCGCAGTGTGCCTGCTCCAGATTGATGATGAGACCTACACGTTGAAGGGCGCTGCAGGCTATGGCGAGAAGGCTCCCGGCTGGGCCGAACTGGATGACGGCTTGGGCACAGTGGCGGTGGCGCTGAGAGATTTCTGGCAGCAGTGGCCCAAGAGCCTGGAAGTGGACGCGGAGCATCTGAAGATAGGGCTTCTCCCGCAGTTCGAGGCAGGCGCCTGCGACCACATGGGGCCGTGGTACAAGCATGATTACCTCTTTGACGGCAATTGCTACCGCCTGCGGACGGGACAGGCACGGCGCTGGCAGGTATGGATTGATCTAGCCGGTGATGGGGAAGCGCTGGCCGGGGCAGCCAATGCTCCGTTGGTTCCAGCAGCCGATCCGGCACAGGCGATCGCGACCGGCGTATGGGGAGATATCCAGCCCGCAGGAAGCCCCGGTATGAGCGAGTATGACGAGTGGGCGGAGAACCTGTTCGGAGCCTACTGCATTTCCATTGCCGCTCAGCGGGATTACGGGGCAATGAACTGGGGCGACTGGTGGGGCGAGCGGAACTGCAACTGGGGCAACCACGAGTACGACACGCCCAAACAGATGCTGGTGCAGTTCGCGCGTACCGGCGACCCGAAGTACTTCCACATGGGTGAGATTTCCGCGCGCCACTACAGCGAGGTGGATGTCGTCCATTTCGTCAATGAAGACCTGCGGCACTACTTCGAGGTTGAGCTGGAGCGCGAACCGGAGTTTCCAAGCCGGCCCGGCATGGTCCACGAGCACAGCATAGGTCATGTCGGCGGCTTTCACCCGGTTCAGAAGATACGGGAACTGTACGCACAACTTGGCATGGATAGAGGCAAGGACACATATCTCTGCCTCGATCCGTACAACCTCGGGCATATCTTTACGCAGGGCATGGGATACCAGTTCCTGCTGACCGGCGACCCGTGGGTGAAGGAAACGCTGGACAAGATAGGCGATCATCTGGCGCAGATCGTAGAGGACAGGGACTACCAGTTCAAGGGTTGGAGCCACTGCGGGCGCACCAACGGCTGGACGATGCTGGCGTTGGCCGGGTGCCATGAGGTGTCACCCAACGAGCGATACCTGGCGGCGATGCGCACATTGGCCGACGATGCCCTCGAGGAGCAAGACCCCAACTGTGGAGGATGGCTGTATGAACTGCCGGCTGGCCACTGCGACTGCTCCACGCACAAACACGTCGGCGAAGCCGGGTTCATCACCTGTGTGCGCCTCAACGGCCTGAGCAGATACTACGAATTGTCGGGCGATGAGCGGATACCCGAGGCAGTCCGACGCGGCATTACGCACCTCAACAACGACACCTGGCGTGAAGGACACAGTGACTGGCGGTACACATCGTGCCCGGCGACGAGCCTGATCCGGCAGAGCGGCGTGACAGTGATGGCTCTGGCTAACAGCGTCTGCTTGACCAGTGAACCGGAGCACGAGCGGATCCTGCGCAAGGCCTGGGCAGCGAAAGTCGAGCGCGTGCGTGGGGAGACGGCGGCACTGCTCGCAAGCCCCGAGGGTGTCATCTTTGGCAAGCGCTACGGGATCACCATGTATGGCTGCGCAGAGGTTGTCAGTCTGCTGGCAGCGCTGGACAGCAAGACACGGGCTTAGGCCGGAAACAGGAGGTATAGGATGCGTGCCACATTGGCGATTGTTCTCATCGTGCTGACGGTTGCTGCATTTGCTCAGGCACCCGATGTAGTCGTGCTGGGGGACTTCGAGGACACTGCATGGGGCGGCATGGTGCAGAGTAAGGAACAGGTCAAGGAGGGGCAGTTCGCCGGCAAATGGGCAGACCTGAAAGGGCACAGCTCGCTCAGTGTGCCCGGCATCCCCGCCGACTGCTCGGGCTATGACCGGTTCGTCTTCTGGCTGCATTCCGAAAAGGCCAACAGCCAGATACTCACATTTAGCTTGACATCGGAAGATGACACCAGGGAAGGGTGGGACTACTACTACTATCACCTCTACGTGGACTGGGAGGGTTGGAGGCACCTCAACCTCAGCCTGAGCGATGACTTCCGGATCTCGCGCTCGCCCCGAGGGTGGGATCAGATAGGCAGCTTCAGCATCAGTTCCGGCGGCTGGGGGCATGCTCCGAAAGCAGATACGGAGCTGCATTTTGACGACATGCGGCTGGTGCGCGATCCGGTCAAGCTGCGCGTGCTGGGTAAGACCATCCAGCGCAGCGACGCCGGAGCCGTACGTCTCGAGTATGATGTCGAAGTGGCTAACGTGTCGGAGCAGGCGCGGAAGTATATCCTGAGCGGAGAGCGTTTGACAGGACAGGAAGTGGGAGGTGGCGTCTATCGGCTGGTGGAAATGCCGGCTGAGACGCCGCTCATCAAGCCGCGGGAGAAGGCGACGCTAGAGGTCACTCTGACGGCGTCGGCCGCAGCCCTGTCTAATGCTGAGCCGCTCCAGAGAGAGGAGTTCCTGATCACAGTGAAACTGGATGACCCCAATGCCCCGGACCCCGAGATAACTATCGCGGCGGCGGTTCCGCTGCCGGAGCGCGAGCACCCCCTGCTGTTCAGCGATGCCCAGACGTTCGCCAATGCCAGGGCGCGGGCCGAGAAATATCCGTGGGCCAAGGAGCGCCTTGACATCATCATCCGCGACGCAGACAGCGCTCTGGAGACGGAGCTTGTCGTCCCTGATGAGGCCGGTCAATGGAGCCATTACTACGTCTGCAAGCAGTGCGGCGCCGGGCTGAAGTACGACAAGGGCAAGCACATCTGCAAAGGGTGCGCCGCTGAATACACCGGATGGCCATGGGACCAGGTCATCGTCGGCCGGCAGCATGGCCGCAACCTCCGCAACATCGATCTGCTCGGTCTCGGCTATGCCTTCACCGGCAATGAAGCTTACGCGAAAAAAGCGCGCGAAATCCTCCTTGCCTACGCTCACAAGTACCCCGATTGGCCCTACCATGACAGAAACAAGAACCCCTCACATTCCGGCGCGCGCCTCTTCTCCCAGACACTCGACGAGGCGGTTCGCATCATCCGCATCGCCTGGGGATACGACCTCATCTACAACAGCCCATGCCTGAGTGAGGCCGACCGCGACCTCATCGAGAATAGACTCCTGCGCGAGGCCGTGACGACCATCAGGCGCTATGACGCGGGGATCAGCAACTGGCAATCGTGGCACAACGCCGGCATCGCGGCGGTCGGCTTCTGCCTCCAGGACGCAGACATCGCCTCGTTTGCCATCAACGGCAAGAGCGGTCTGCGCTTCCAACTGGACAACAGCATCCTCAGCGATGGCTTCTGGTACGAGGGCACAGCGGCCTACCATTACTACGCGCTCGATGCGCTGCGCTACACTACCGAGGCGGCCCATTTCGCCGGCATAGACTTCTACGGCAACCAACCGTACAAGTCGCTCTATGACGCCCCGCTGCAGTACACGTTCCCGGACCTCCGCTTCCCGGCGGTCAATGACAGCGACGTGTTCTCGCTCGTCGGGCGACACCGGCTCTACGAGTTGGCCTATGCGCGGTTCGGGGATCCGAACTACCTCAACATAGTCCACCAGGGCGGGCGTAAGAGCCTGGAAGCCTTCCTCTGGGGAATGGATGAGTTGCCTGAGGCGCCCGAGGTGGCGTTTGGCTCGAAGGACTTCAGCGGTCTCGGCGCGGTGGTCCTGCGACAGGGCGGCGGCGATGACCAGTTGTACGTGCATCTCGACTACGGTCCCCACGGTGGCGGCCACGGGCATCTCGACAAGCTGGCGATGATTCTCTTCGGGCTTGGGCGTCAGCTTGCGCCCGACCCGGCCCGCCTCGCCTATGCCGCGCCGATGCAGGGCTCGTGGTACAAGCAGACCTTCGCCCACAATACCGTGTGCATGGATGCGAAAAGCCAGCGGAGTGCGGAGGGCCGCCTGACGATCCTTCATTCTCAGCCCGGTCTGGCCGTCGCCCAGGCCGAGTGTGACACGGCCTATGATGGTGTCATGATGCGGCGAACGATGGCCTTGACGCCTGCGTATCTCATTGACGTCTTCAGCGTGAGCAGTGACGAGGAGCACATCTGGGACTGGCTCTACCATAATTTCGGAGAACTGCAGCCGGCGGTTGCGACCGAGCCGTGTGCGGAGCCGCCGGGCGACAGCTTCGGCTACCAGCACCTCAAGGACATCACCCAGGCGGAGACGACGGAAACCTGGTCAGCCGACTTCAGCCTCGATGATGCCAACGTGCGCCTGACGATGCTCGGTGCCCCCGAGACGCGCCTGTACTTCGGTACAGGCATGGCCAATAACCCGCCCCAGGATTGCCCGATGGTGATCGTGCGACGCAGCGGGACTACGGCGACCTTTATCTCGGTCATTGAGCCGTACCGCGACGCCCCCGCCATCACCGGCTTCAAGCAGATACCAGTGAGCGGCGCAGGGGGGGCCGTGGCACTGCAGATTGACCGCGCTGGAAGCCGCGACCTGTTCATGCTGGCGGACAAGGGCGGAACCGCGCGCGAGTTCGCCGGCGTGAGTTCAGAAAGCCGCGTTACCTGGGTGGGCAAGAGCGCGGATGAGCAGCCGCAGGTGGTCCATATTGACTGACGGCCTCTGCGTGGCTTCACAGGCCTTGAATCTACATAGGCGTATGCTATGATAAGCAGCCGGTCGGTGTGCGTTCACCTCGGTGACGAGACGGCCCGGCATCATCTTGTGATCCATGCGGGTGTTGGGCATCTGACGAATTGCGCGAGAGTCAAGGGAGACATTACGATGAAGCGTCGAATGGGCTTTGCGACAGTACTTGCTGCGGTTGTTGTGATGAGCGCGTGCGTGACGCCGGTAGTAGCGGACTGGCCGATGTACCGGCACGATGCCTCTCGCAATGCGACGGGCACCGAGCAGCTTGCGGCTCCGCTGCATCTGCAATGGACCTGTGTGCCGACCGCTGCTCCGAGGCCTGCCTGGCCTGAGCCGGGCAGGGAACTCCACCGCATTGACTTCGACTACGCGTTTCAGGTGGCCATAGCCGACGGCCTGGCATATTTCGGCGCCTCGGCAACGCACAAGGTGTATGCCATCGAGCTGGCTACCGGCCAGGAGCGCTGGAGCTTCTTCACCGAAGGCCCGGTGCGCTTCGCTCCGGCGGTGGCAGGTGAGCGCGTCTTCGTCGCCTCTGATGATGGTTGGCTTTACTGCCTGTCGGCATCGGAGGGGGAATTGCCGTGGCGGTTCTACGGCGGCCCGAGGCCCGAAAAGCTGATCGGCAACAAGCAGATGATCTCGCGCTGGCCCCTGCGCAGCGGTGTGGCGGTAGCCGACGGAACCGTGTACTTCACCGCCGGCATGTGGCCTGCAGAAGGCGTCTATGTCTATGCTCTCCGGGCTGAGGACGGCTCTGTTGTTTGGTGCAACGACACCAGCGGGCAGATGTACATGGCACAGCCGCATCCCGGGTCCTCGGCCATCACCGGAGTTGCACCGCAGGGCTATGTAGTGGTGGATGGGGACAAGGTCTTCGTGCCCACCGGGCGCAATGTGCCGGCGGCTTACGACCGCGAGACCGGCGCACTGCTCTACTATCATGGCGCCCCCCCCAGTTGGGGCATCAGGTGGGGCGGCTGCTGGGCCTTCGCATCCGGTCAGATGCTGTTCGGAAGGCTCAGCCACATCGGCGCGGATCTCAATATTATGCTCGGCGAGTCAGACCCGTGGCCCGGAGACGGGCTGATAGCCTATGACGGTCAGAGCGGAGATGCGAAGCGCACATTGCCCGGCAAGCACTGGGCCGTCGCCAGTGAAGACACTCTCTACGCCTCCGGCAGCGGCAAGGTCACTGCCTTCGATCTTGATGCGTTGCTGGCGGGGAGCAAGCCCAAGGAATGCACGAAATGGGAGACGCCGCACGAGCGCGCCTATGAGCTGATACTCACCGGCGATACGCTCATGGTCGGCGGGCGAGGTACCGTCACGGCGATTGACGCGGGAACCGGCAAAGAGCTCTGGCAGGGGGCCGTGGACGGACAGGTGCGCGGGCTGGCCGTCGCCGACGGGCGACTGCTGGCAAGCATGAACAATGGCCGCATCGCCTGCTTCGGGCCGGACGAGGTGAGCACACCTGTGACCATTGAGCCGCAGATAGACATGACCCCGTATCCCGACACCGAACTCACTGCGAAGGTCGCGCAACTGGCGCAGCGGATCATCAATGAGGCCGGCATCTCCGCAGGCCATTGCCTCAATCTGGACGCGCGTGACGGCCTGCTGGCATATCATCTGGCGCGCCAGTCGGACCTGCAGATCTGCTGCCTGGACCCTCACGCACGGCAAGTGGATATGGCACGCCGCGCCCTCGATGCGGCGGGCCTTTACGGCACACGAGTGAGTGCCCATCGCGTCATCCCGCCTACCCAGTTGCCCTACGCTGACTACTTCGCCGACCTCATCGTGCTGGGGAACGGGCGCGAGGCAACGCTTGGCAACTACTCGGCGCGTGAGTTGTACCGCGTGCTGCGCCCCACTGGCGGCGTCGCTTACCTCGCGGCCGACCGAAACACGGACAGCTCTTCGGCGCAGGAAATCAAGAAGTGGTTGCGCGACGGCGGCA
>JAUWOG010000026.1 GCA_030612305.1 Armatimonadota bacterium
AGCGTCACACGCACCTTCTGCGCAGGAGGCATACCACCGACCGCCCGCAGATTCCGCACTGTGGATACGACGCTCTGTACGACACTCATGTCCGCTTCGGCGTCGGCATCCAGCATGGAGGTGTCCGCCTGCGGATACTCAGCCACACTGATGCTGTGACAGCCGGGCACCAGTCGCTGCCAGATTTCCTCCGTCACAAACGGCATGAACGGATGCAGGGCACGCAGTATCCCCCCGAGCACCTCGCGCAGGATGCTCTGCACCGTAGCCTTCCGCTGGGGGCTGGCGGTCCCGTAGAGGTCCGGCTTGCACAGCTCGAGATACCAGTCGCAGAACTCACCCCAGGTGTGCTCGTAGAGAGCGTCGGCGGCCTGTGCGAGGTTGTACCTGGATAGCTCACCATTGACGACTTGCATCGTTGCCGCATGGCGGGACAGTATCCAGCGATCCGCAAGGCTCAGGTCGGCCTGCGCCGGCTCCACCGTCCCGGCATCATCGTCGAGGTTCATCATCACGAAGCGTGCGGCGTTCCAGAGCTTATTGCCGAAGTTCCGCGCAGCCAGGATGCGGCCCTCGGAGTACTTCAGGTCCTGCCCGTGCGTGATGAGCTGCACGAGCGCGAACCGCACCGCGTCGGCCCCGTACTCATCGATGAGCTCAATGGGGTCAATGGTATTGCCGAGGCTCTTGCTGATCTTTCGGCCCTGAGCGTCCCGCACCAGGCCGTGGATGAACACCGTGTCAAAGGGGCGCTGATTACGGATCTGCTTGCCCACCATCACCATCCGCGCCACCCAGAAGTAGATGATGTCGTAGGCGGTTACCAACACCGACGTGGGATAGAAGTACTCCAGGTCGGCCGTCTGCTCCGGCCAGCCCAGCGTCGCGAACGGCCACAGCGCCGAGGAGAACCACGTATCCAACACATCCGGGTCGGGCGTGATGCTGCAACTCCCGCAGTGGGAACATTCCGCCGGGTCCTCTCGCGCGCATGTCACCTCGCCGCAGTCATCACAGTACCAGACCGGCACGGAATGGCCCCACCACAACTGCCGGGATATGCACCAGTCACGAGTGTTTTCCAGCCAGTCGCAATACACACTCGCCCAGCGCTGTGGCACGAAGCTCACTTCGCCATCGCGGACCGCCTGAAGGCCGAGTTCAGCAAGCGGCTCCATGCGCACGAACCACTGCAAGGACACGAGCGGCTCGACGACCGTGTGACAGCGGCTGCAGTGCCCCACTGAGTGCTGATATTCCTCGATCCCCTCGAGCAGGCCGCGCTGCTCGAGGTCAGCCACGACGGCCTCGCGCGCCTCGGTGCGGTCCATGCCGGTATAGGCTCCGGCCTCGTCCGTCATCTTGCCATCGGGGCCGATGACGCTGACGGCGGGCAGGCCGTGCCGCTCGGCGATCCCAAAGTCATTGGGATCATGGGCGGGCGTCACCTTGAGTGCCCCCGTGCCGAACTCCACATCCACATACTCGTCCGCTATGACCGGGATCTCCCGCTCCATCAGCGGCAGTATCACTGTCGCCCCGATCAGCTCCTTGTACCGCTCATCATCAGGGTGCACGGTGACGGCGGTATCTCCGAGCATTGCCTCGGGCCGGGTAGTGGCTACGACCAGCCCCGGACCGCCGTCTTTCGCCGGGTACCTGATATGCCAGAGATGGCCGTCGGTATCAACGTGCTCGACCTCGAGGTCCGAGAGACTGCTGGCACACCGCGGACACCAGTTGATCATCCGCTCGCCCCGGTAGATGAGGCCATCTTCGTAGAGGCGCACAAACGCTTCCCGCACCGCGCGGGTGTAGCCTTCGTCGAGTGTGAACCGGTCGCGGCTCCAATCCAGCGAGGCGCCGCAACGCTTCAACTGCTCGCGGATATGGCTGTGATGCTGTTCTTTCACCTGCCAGACGCGCTCGACGAACTCGTCCCGTCCCAGATCGTGGCGGCTTATCCCTTCTTCGGCCAACTCCCTTTCAACGACCACCTGAGTGGCGATGCCCGCGTGGTCGGCGCCCGGCAACCACAGTGTCGCGTGCCCCAGCATCCGGTGCCAGCGCGTGAGCAGATCCTGTATGCTCAGATCAAGTGCGTGGCCCATGTGCAGCACGCCGGTTACATTCGGCGGCGGAATCACGATGCAGAACGGCTCCTGCTCCGCATTGACCTCGGCGCGGAAGATCCCCTCGTCAAGCCAGTATTGGTAGAGCCTCTGCTCCACCTGATTCGGCTCATAGGTTTTCGGCATTTCCTCCGACATCATCTCACACTCCAGTTGACAGGCGCATCACTGCCCGGCTTCCGTCAGCCCTTCTTGCCCTTCCCCTTGCCGCCACGAGTGCCGTACGCCGTGCCCGCATTGTCGGCGACATCGCCACGCTGCCCGCAGTTCGGGCATTTCAGTGTTCGTTTGCCGGTCCAGGTTGTCTGCACGGCCGCCTCGCATATTGTTATTCCGCACCCTTCACAGACGCTCATCGCCCTGCAGCCGCACCACGGGCAGCCGGGGAAATCTGTCAATGAGAACTGCCCTTGTATGGCGCCCGGGTCGGCGCCGCCACCCACGCCCTTCTCAGCCGCCGTATCCACCCGTGAGACACCGAAAATGCCGGGGGAAATCTCCTGCCAGTAGATATGGAACGGCTGTCCCGTCTCGGTGCACAGGCAGTACATCTGTATCTCATCTGCCGCCTGCGTCCCAGCCTTGAGCGCGGCCGGATCCACCCCCGGGTACTGGCCCGCCGCGTCATCAGTACCGTCCAGATCATCGAGCGTAATCTCAAGCACACCGCCGCTCTGCCCGTCTTCTGTCTCGTGTTTCTCCTCGGGCAGGTCGTCGAGGCTGATGTCGAGGATGTCCTCGTCCTCGTCGTCGGCGCTATTCCGCTCATCTCTGTCTTCGGCCATCGCGCACCTCCCCATGCAAGTGCCTATGACCATCACTGGTATGACAAAAGCTCCCGCCCCTGGTCATGGGACGAGAGCGTACTTTCGCCCCTGCTGATGGGGCGAGAAGGTACTCTCGCGGTACCACCCATTTTCTGAATGAGCCCGGCGTGAGCGGCTCATTCAGCTCTTGTGCGCGCTGTAACGGGCGCACCCGACGGGGTCCTATTCGCGTCTCCGCTTTCGGACCCGCGGCTCCGGGGTGACATTCGGCGGCAACCGATGCCGGCACTTCCACCTGATCGCCGGCTCGCTGGCTTCGGCTCCTCCCCGCCTACTCCTCCCCTTCTCGGCCTTTGAGCAAAACTGTGAGGCGCGCAGACAACTCCGGATGCAAGCTTGGCGCTGCCAAGCTTGCGCCAGTCTGGAGGTAGTATAATCTGCCGGCGAAAACCCGTCAAGGCGCACAGTAACCGAGTGAAATATCGTCTCGCCGGGCAAAGGTGAAACATGTCCGTTGGCGAAACTGTCTATGTATGAGGGAGGAGGCGTTTCCAGACCGCTCTCCCCTATCGGGATTCGCTTCGAGGTGAACTGCATGGCAAAGGGCAAACGGACGCACAGTCCGGATGGCCACGGCATTCCATATTTCCTGCGGCGGCCTCTAAGGGCAAGGTGGAAGCAGACGCACAGTTCAGACCGCTTGCCCCCTGCCGTCGGGCCGTACTCTCAGGCCGTTGCGTACGGCGCCCTGCTGTTCTGTTCAGGGATCATACCGATGGACCCGCAGACCAAAGAGATCGTCGCCGATGACATAGAGACCCAGACGCGCCGTGTTCTGGATAATCTCAGCGCTCTCCTCGAAGACCTCGGCACATCGCTCGACAATGTGCTGAAGACCACGGTCTTCCTGAAAGACATCGCCGATTTTGCGGCCTTCAACGCCGTCTATGAGACGTACTTCAAGGCGGACCCGCCCGCTCGCAGCACCGTCGAGGTGGCGTGTCTTCCTTTAGACGTTCGAATCGAGGTGGAAGCTATTGTTGCGATACCAGAGGAGTAACAACGCCACACACACTATCGCCCTTATCATCCTTTGTTGCGCTCTATTGCTTGGTGCCGGGGGTCCCGCTTTCACGCAGATGGCGCGTACCGCCACTGCTCCCAGCGGCAACCTGATCGTCAACGGCGGCTTCGAAGTGCCAGGCGTAGATGATACGCCGGAGGCCTGGGTATTCAAGTCGTGGCAGGGCGGCGATATGGCAACCGCAAGGCTCATCGGTCGTGCTCGCTTTGACCGGCTGCAACTGCAGCTTGCCTCGACCAGCGAGCTGGCCCACTTCGGCTGCTACACCCAGCCGATAGAGGTCGGCGCGTACGCGGGGCAGGAACTCCTGCTCAGCCTCCACTACGTAACTCAAGGGGCGATCCACGCCGAGGTCATCGTCGTCGCGTTTGCCGAGGACTTCACGCTGCGCGAGTGGGAAACGCCACCGGTGAGCCGCGAGGAGCTCCACCTGAGCCCGAGCCCCCGTTGGGCCCCCATTTCGCGTCGCTTCGAACTGCCGCCCAAAGCCCGCCACATCGTCGTGCTCCTCCGCATAAGTGGCAAGGGGACGTTGATCTGCGACGGCGTCTCGCTGCGCTCACTGCCCGCCGAGATCGGCTGCGAGGTCCGTAGCGCAGGCCTCGTCACCGACCCGCGCAGGCGTACCACTCATCTCCACCTGACCAACAACACAGCGGGCCAGATCACCGGCAGAGTGAGGATGGAGATGTGGGAGCAGGCCCGCTGCACCGGAGCACAGGACGCGCGTCTCGTCCTTGCCGCGGGCGAGGCGCAGGACCTCAAGATGCTCTATGGTTATGATTTCCGCAGGCCGCACGACCTGCGCATCATCCTCTATGGCAATCAAGACGACGAAATCTACGACGACCGCCGCATCGCCGTCCCCTCGCTGATAGACGCCCGGGTCGTCGTGCCGGCGTTTCGCTCCACCATCATTGCCGCCCTCCCTGAAGACCATGTCGTGGTCAAAGGCCACATACACGCGACACCTGAGGTCGTGGAAGCAACGCGTATTTCGGCACGCATTACCGGTGGCACTGAGGCGACAGGGCCGGGCGAGGGCATTATCGCGAGTCCCGCCGGCGACTTCACCGTATCACTGTTCCCCGCCAATATCGTCAGCGGCCACTACCTTGTGACGCTTCGCGCCGTCGTCAGCAAGCAGACCGTCGAAGTTCAGATACCGTTCGACAAGGCTCTTGCTTCTCAGAATGAGGTTGCCTACGATAGCCTCGGCCGCCTGTGGGCAGGTGGCAAGCCGGTATTCCCTCTCGGCATGGGCTATGTTATTGACACTGAGGATATTCAGGCAGTGGGCGAGGCCGGCTTCGACTTCCTCATCGCCCCCGCTCGCATCGCCTCCTGGGACTTCATGGACCATGCGCGCGACGCCGGCGTGGGGGTCTTCATATCATCCGCCAGCCTCGAGAGGGATTTCTGGTCGAACATGACCGACAAGCATATCGGCCGAGCCGAGTTCTGGGGTTGGTACGTGCTCGAAAAGGCGGACACGCATTCCCCGTCAATTGATCCCGCAATACTGGAGGCGCTGTACGCCGACCTGATCAAGCTCACGCCCGACCGGCCCGTGCTCTGCTCACTCTCCTCGGCAGCGGGGTTTCGCACCTACGGAGACGCCGGCGATATTCCCATCGCATGGTGTGAGCCGAACCCGCCGGGCGATCTTTCCGCGGTGGTGAAGCTGTTGCACCACGCGCAGGACGAGATCTCCGCGACAAAGCCGGTCTGGGCGCTGCTACCGATCGCCGGCGCGGCGCACATACGAGATGGAAGCCTCGATCCGGCCGGCGCAGGACGCCCGCCGACGCCCGCCGAGTACCGCGCCATGGCCTATCTCGCCATTCTCTGTGGCGCCAAAGGCATCCTCTGCTACGGCTACCGCCTCCCGGGAGACGCCCGCCGAAAGAACTACCTCATCACCGACGACAATGCGCTGCTCTGGAAGGAAGTGGCCTCTGTCAACGCCGAACTGAAGACGCTCGGCCTGTCCATCCTGAGCGGCCGCCGTCAGCCGCATCCCGTGGACTGGAGCGCGCCTGTGCAATGGGGCGTCTGGGAGTGCGAGGGACAGGCGATTGTCGTGATGGTCAACACTACGGGCGAGCCGCAGACAGGCGCTCTCGTTGTAGATAACCTGAGCCAACAGGTTCTGGATGCCGTCAATGCCGCCGAACGCCTCGAGGGAACCGAAAGCGGGCAGTTCGGGCGGCCGCTCGGCCCATACGAAGTGCGCGTCTATACCGGGGATCTGCGCACAGACCAATAGCCCCGCTGCTCCTTCCGTGGCGCGTCGAGTTTGCGCAGCTAACTCCGGCGGCGCTCTTGCTTGCGCCGTGGAATTGCGCTAAAATAGGCACTGAGCACAAAAAATGAATAGGGGCGCAGGCAGCCACCTGTGCCCCACTTGGCTAACGCCTTCCAGCAGGAGATGATGAACATGGCCGATGAATCCACCATGGCCGAAAGATCCACCTGGCGTAACAAAGTTGGCCTCGCCGAGATGCTGCGCGGCGGCGTCATTATGGACGTCACCAACGCCGAGCAGGCCAAAATCGCCGAAGACGCCGGCGCTGTGTCCGTCATGGCGCTCGAGCGCGTCCCCGCCGACATCCGCGCCGAGGGCGGCGTCGCACGCATGGCCGACCTCAAAGTCATCGAAGAAATCATGGACACCGTGACCATCCCCGTGATGGCGAAGGCCCGCATCGGTCATTTCGCCGAAGCACAGGTGCTGCAGGCTATCGGAGCGGACTTCGTTGACGAGAGCGAGGTACTCACCCCCGCCGACGAGTTCTTCCACATAGACAAGCACGCCTTCGATGTTCCCTTCGTATGCGGCTGCACCGACCTTGCGGAGGCGTTGCGGCGTATCGGGGAGGGTGCGGCGATGATCCGCACCAAGGGCGAGGCAGGCTCCGGCAACATCGTCGAGGCGACCCGCCACATGCGCAATGTCATGACCGGCCTGAAGCATGTTAGCGGCCTGCGCGATGATGAGCTGATGACCGAGGCGAAGAACATGGGCGCTCCGTATCACCTCGTCAAGGAGGTGGCCCGCACCGGCAAGCTGCCTGTGCCAAACTTCTCGGCGGGCGGCATCGCCACACCTGCCGATGCCGCGCTCATGATGCAGCTTGGCGCCCAGGCCATATTCGTCGGCTCCGGCATCTTCAAATCCGAGGACCCCGAAGCCCGCGCCAACGCTATCGTCCATGCCGCCACCTACTTCGAGGACCCCGTGGAAGTCGCCAGGGCTTGCCGCGGTCTGGAGGGCGCTGCCATGGACGGTATTGACGTCCGCACGCTCGAGGACAGCGAGCGCCTCGCCACACGCGGCTGGTAGCGTACGCACAATTCGCGCCACCCCGATCATCGTACCGCTACGGCAAAAGGGAACCCGGCTGTTGGGTTCCCTTTCCCTACGCGACTCGTCGGCAAGAACGGCCAGGCACATGACAGTGGTCCGGCATCAACGCGCGCAGAGAGCAGTATCTGCACAAGGAGACCAGCGGTGAAATATCGCATCGGCGTGCTATCCGTGCAGGGCGATTTCGCCGAGCACGTGGCAGCGATGAATGACCTTGATGACGTAGAGGCCCTCCCGGTCAAGACCGCAGAGGCCATCGCGTCATGCCACGGGCTCATCATACCCGGCGGCGAGAGCACGACTATCGGCAAGCTCTGCCAGCGCTTCGGCCTCGATGAAGCGATCGGGAAGCTCCATGCGGACGGCAGGCCGATATGGGGTACGTGCGCCGGCCTGATTCTACTGGCCAGGGACATCGTTGACTCCGACCAGTGGCGGCTCGGGTACATGGATATCGAGGTCAAGCGCAACGCCTTCGGCCGCCAGGTTGACAGCTTCGAGACCGACCTCGCCGTCGCGAAACTCGCAGGCGGCGCAACGCGGGCCGTCTTCATCCGCGCACCGTATGTCACCACTGTCGGGGACAATGTCACGGTCATGGCGACTTGCCGCGACAAGATAGTCATGGTGCGCCAGGAGCATCTGCTCGGCTGCGCGTTTCATCCTGAGCTCACCGACGACCGCCGCGTGCAGCAGTATTTCCTCGACATGGTCAAGGCCGCGGAATCCTGAGGGGAACTCCCCCTCCGTAGCAACCGTTCACAGAGGCAAGGAGGAGCCACCATGAAAGGCGTAATCCTCGTCGGCGGTCTCGGTACGCGTCTGGAGCCCATGACGCGCATCACCAACAAGCACCTGCTCCCCGTGTGGCGCTACCCGATGGTCTATTACCCGCTCTACACGCTCGTCGAAGCGGGCATCAAGGACATCCTCATCGTCACCGGCGGCAACAGTCCGGGCGGATTCCTCGAGCTGCTCCACGACGGGGGGGAGTTCGGCCTGCAGCATCTCTACTACACATACCAGCCGGCGCCGCAAGGCATAGCCGACGCCGTGCGCCTCTGCGGCCACTTCATCAACGAAGAGCCCTTCGTCGTCATACTCGGCGATAACATCGTCAATGGCAGCATCCGGCCCTACGTCCAGGAGTTCGCCGAGTACCCCATCGGCGCGAGGATCCTGCTCGCGGAGGTGCCGGACCCCGAGCGTTTCGGCGTCCCCGCATTCGATGATGACGGCAATATCACCGCACTCATCGAGAAGCCGGCCGACCCGCCCTCGTCTTATGCCGTCATCGGCGTCTATATGTATGACAGCCAGATATGGGAGATACTGCCGACCTTGCAGATGTCCGACCGCGGCCAGTACGAGGTCACCGATGTCAATGCCGCCTACCTCGAACGCGGCCGGCTCGACTATGACATCCTCCCCTTCGAGTGGACCGATGCCGGCACGCCCGAGAGCCTCCAGCACGCCTCCGACATCGCCCAGCACAGCCCGTTCCTCTCCGAACTGCCCATCGGCACACGCGACTGAAGCCGCGCACACGTCCTATCCGTTCGCCAGCTCTATCGCTGCATTCTGTATCCGGTAAGTCGTGTCCGCATCCATCGCCCAGCGAAAGCTGCTGTTGAACCGGTAGGCGAACTCGACCTCATAGCCGCCCTCTTCATGGGCCTGTTGCGTCCCAAAGTATCCCAGGTAATCGTTGGCATGATTGGCGATGAAGACGCACTTGTCGGGCAGCGCCGCCATGATGTCACGACCTATCTCCGCGAAGGCGTGTCCCGGGATGCCGATGATGACCGCTCGGCCGAGCTGGATCACCATCACTTCTCCCTCCTCGGAACCGTCAACCGGATCCCCCGGGTACTTAGCCATGACATCGTTCGCCCACTCGCGCACGAAATCGGGTTGCTCCTCATCAGCCGCGACCTCTTCATAGACCGACCTGGGCTGAGCGGGGCCGAAAGTCACTTCAACCATCCGACTGCGCACCACCACCCCCTCGACCTCGGCATCTTCCGGCGCATCCCGGAGTCTGAGTGTCTCCTCTGCCAGTCGCGCCCCGTGGTCGTCAACTACGACATAGTCTTCGCGTGCCCGAGGATGGGCGTTGATGTTGCCGTGACAGCCGTTGATCATCCCCACGGGCGCACCAAGCTGCTGCTCCATGTGTTGCGTCAGCACTCCTGCGTAGTCACCCGAAAGCAGATACCCCGTGAGCATCGTCGGGTGCGCCGTGAAGTTGACGATGCCCCCCATGAACTCCTGTTCCTCATTCCGCGCTTCCAGCCAGGCCAGCCGCTTCTCACAGTAGTCCTCTTCATTGCGCCGGTTGTGGTTGAAGCCCTCTACCTCCGTCGCATCACAGTACAGCCGCCCGCTCCGCATGTTCCGGTAAGCATCGGCGATAGTATCAGCGATCATCAGACAGAGCCGCTCGATGTAGTCCCAATCCTTGGGCTGGCCGCGCAGGTAGCTTGACACCGCCGGCCCTGAATGTGTGTGCGTACACGAGATCATGATGTCGGATTCGCTGAGGCCATCACACTGCATCGCAGCAGCCTTGCGGATCTTGACTATCTCCGGCCGCGACAGGCCCACCAGGTCATTGGTGGACACCGCCGCGCATCGCTCCCCGTCACTGAACACGAACGCGCGCGTATAGAGCGGGATGTGCACGCCCTCCGAAGGCCTGTCGCGTGCGCTGAAACCTGCTTGCCATATCCCTGCCCGTGGCGTTATCTCCGTGCGGCTCGCCCCAATCTTCAGCATTGCATTCCCCTCTCAGTCCTCCTCCGGTATCGGCCCGGTCAGGAGTTCCTCCGGGCGCGTGATCTCCAGCACGGCAATATCGCACACGGGAATGGGCACAAAGCCGTACAGTGTCGCCTCCCGCCGCTCAACCCAGGCGATGCGGGTCCCGCCAGACACCGCTGGACTGGAGGTGCGTACAAGCCCCGGGAGTACTCGCAGGCGGCCATCAATCGTCGAGAACACCGCCAGATGATCCTCGTCCATCTTCTCGCCAGATGTCCCCTTCATGAGCAGCGCTTTGCCGTCGAGTATCTCAGCCCTGACGCACCAACACCCCCGCACGTTCTTGCTCAACCATCGCACGCGACCGTTAGCGGGCTCGATTGCTCCTACCCACGTTACGGTCTCTCCCTTTGCGCCTTCAGGCCTCCTCGCGACACCGCGTTCCGTCGCTGACAATGGCCCCAGTTCCTCCAGCTCTGCCTGCGGCTTGACCTGTCTCGTTGCACCATCCGCAAGGTTGACATGACGCAGCTCCCAGGCGCTTGTTTCCCTTTCCCCCTCCGGCCAGGTCTTGCTATACACCGAGACGCATCGCCCGTCCTTGCTCGTCCAACCCCAGGCATTCTTCTTCCCAACGCGCCGTTCACCGGAGCCATCGGGTCTGATCACCGAGTAATCTATCTTCTTCTTCTTCTCCTCCGAGATACGCACGAAGCCAATCCATTCCCCATCGGGTGACCATTCCGGGAGAGAACCGCTCGTCAGCTTCCGCCATCCCCCCGCCTCCTCCACTGACACAAGGTATAGCATGCCCGTGGGATATATGTCCTGCGCGTCAACAACCTGGTCCGGCGGCGCGATGCTGATAACCAGTTGGGTGCCATCCGGGCTCCAAGCCAGTCCGTAGAATCCGACTAATGCGTTTTCAGCCATACTGACAAGCACCTGATCCGCGCCTTGGCTGAAGTTGTATTCCCGAATAGGTTCGCAAACCAGACGTGCCCCCATCTCGACCGAGCGCACAATCATGTCCACGTCATCAGCATCAGGCTTCATGTCTCCATACGTGGCCGCCATCATGAGGTCCGACATCCTCGGCATTGCGATTGCCGTGTACGTCAGGCTGTCTTCACTCCGCCATGCCAATGAAGACACATGCAGCCACTGCCCGCCGGTGAGTTCCCTCCGCACGACACCGCCCGGCACATGCTCCAGCACTGGCCTCGCCCCGAT
>JAUWOG010000358.1 GCA_030612305.1 Armatimonadota bacterium
CATCGCGTAGGTCGGGCTTCCACTGTAGTTATGCAAATTGCGGTAATTCCAATTGGAAGCCGATAGTTCGTAGCCGTTGGTCGTAAAGGAGGGGCCTGTCGCAGGGAGCTTTGCGGAGTAAAGCTCACAAGGCTGGCCCAGTGACTCAGTCACGGGATGCAAGCTGGGCGGAGGCAAGCTTGCACCGCTCTTCTCCTGCGTGGGCCGGCCTCGGCCACTTCGCTACGCGAAGTGCACTTCGACGCGGCCCCTCCATCGGCTGGCTGGACGAGAGGGACATGGCGGGAACGATACTGGCCAGCGCCCTATAGCCTCACAAATCTGCATAACTACAGTTCCAGCCCGACGCGCGATTCCCTCATTCCTCCCGAGCCATTCTACGCTCATGCTGCCTTCTCTCCCCCACTCCACCCACAGCCACGCCGGCGCGGGCCCCAGACTCGCAGCCATCAGCGCCGCCCCGTCTATCCCGCAGATGAGCACGAAGACGCCCACGTAGCGGTGGCTGCGCTCGAGCACCGCCAAAGCTGTGGCTGCCGTAACCCGACCGCTCATCGGCTTGCCCACATCCCCCTGACTGTCCCATCATTCACCCACGCGTGGCGTAGTCGCTTCCCAGCGGTGCAGTTTCTATGGCGCATTGAGCGCGACAATCTGCGCCGCAACCCCACGCGATAGCGTCCTCCCAGCTTCTAGAGCGACTATTGTCTTCACGAATAGTCCGGACTATGGGGTCTCATCCGCGTACCGGATAGCCGGGCATTTATTGATGCTCGGCCACTGATAACTTCCGCACAGCCGACCACGACTCCTGCCCATCCTCCCTGCGACCCCATCCGAAAAGAAGCGGCCCGCCCTTCCTCAGAGCGGGCCGACGCGTCAGGCTTAGCGCCTGCTATCCAAGCCGTCAGTCATCTTCGCCGCCGGACACGTCGCTCATGTCCATCACCTCGGTGCCCTCTGGCAACTCGAACTCGGAGGCGGCTACTTCGTTGATCCGCTCGAACGTGAACTCAATCGCGTCTCCCTGCATCTCGCCCTTGCGCAGCAGACCCGTCTTCTTGTCCACCCAGAACTTGCCCTCGCCCTCAGCGCCGCTCATTGTGCTCGTCATTACCCAGCATGCCGCGCCGCCGACATCCTCCGTGGCAACAATCTTCGCATCCTGCTGCAGACCGCTGGCATCCAACACCGGCATGTCCGCTCCCTCTTCGCCTTCCTCACCCAGCGGAATCTTGAACGCCATCTTCTGCTCGGGAGCGTAGGTGAGGGCCTCCTTGGCCTCGAAGTCAACGAAGAGCGTACCGGAGTCAGTAACCATCGCGGCCTTGACCAGCTTGCCGTCCTTGAACGACAGAAGCTGGGTCATTTCCTCGCCCTTATCGTCCGTCGTGATCATTGCCACTGTGTCCGGCGGCGTCACCGTCTTGAGTGCCTCAGCAAGTGTGCCCACCTCACCGGCTGCAGCCTCGGCCGGAGCATCAGCGGGCATACCCGTGCCGGCCTCGTCACCCGGCATTGGTGGCGCGGGCTCTATCATCGGCGGCGCCGTCGGTGTTTTCTTCGCACACCCCGCCACGGCTGCAACCAGTACCACTGCCAGCAGGACTACTCCCAACATCTTGATGGAACTGTTCATCCTTCCAACCTCCCCTTCTGATTTGCCTACGCTTGTTGTGGCGGCAGACCCTTCGCCTGCCGGACGACACGCCTCAGCCCGGTCGCCCCAGCACCACCTGCGATCCTGCCGCGGCCATCTACTCCTCGGCAATGCCGGCACACAGTCCGGCAACCAGGTCAAACGTCTTGCTCGCCTGTTCCATCAACTCCTGCCGCCGCTCCGCCACACGCTCTCTCGCATTCCGTGCAGCCGCCATCAAGTCCTCGGCAGCGCCCTGTTCGAAGAGACGCAGATCCATCACCGCCTGGCCGCTCCGATGGCAGAAGGCATTCACCTTCGGGTCATACGACAGCCCGGCTGCCGTTGTGCCAACCGCGCACGCCATGATCAGTGCATGAAGCCGCATCGCCAGCACTTCGTCGGCCGCCTTGATGATGCCCATTACCTCTCTCGGTCTGTACTGTCGCGGAGGCACGCGCGCCGCTCCGGGCTCCAGACGACTCTGGATCTCGCGTGCTATCTCCACATCACCTTCGTACTGAAACGGTAGCAGCAGCACGGGCCGATCAAGCCCGGATAACCATTCCACTATGGCCTCGTAGGCACCTTCCGCCCCGGCCCACGTCCGCAACGCCACAGCGACATAATTGCCGCGCGCCAGCTCCAACGAAGCCAGTATCTCCTCGACCGTTTCAGGCGCCGCCGGCTCCAGCAGCATGACCGGGTCCGCCGTGACGATAGGCTCCGGATCGCGCAATCCCCAGCTTTGCAGGTCCTCAGCCGCCGCCGCGTCGCGCACCGTTACCAGACATGCGCGCGAGAAGTTGCGCACCACGTTCCCACGCAGGTACGAGCTCCGTAGCGGACCGACGCCCTGCGCGCAGATCATGAATTGCGTCCGCACCATCCGAGCAATGATCAGCTGATTCAGGTAGTACATGGCTGACAGCTTGCTCGACGTATCCTGAAAGATACCTCCCCCGCCCTGAATCAGCAAGTCCGCCGCGCGGATCTCGCAGAACTGCTCCCACAGGCTCCAGCGGTTGGCTGCTTCGACATCGTGTTCCGCAGCGGTGGCCGCCGGACTTGCCGACAGCACGTGCAGCTCGACATCCGGAACGCGAGCGCGCAGGCCGCTGATCAGCGCATCCAGGATCGCCTCATCACCGGTGTTACCGAAGCCATAGTATCCCGAAAGCAGCAGCCGCATATTCACCATCCAACGTCAGGCGTTGCCGGAACTCTCACGACCTGCACCAGTCGCCAACGCGCAGGCACCAGCACCAAACGCGCAGGTCCGGCTTCGTGAGGATGCTACGCGTCCTCCCCCGACTCCCAACGTGCGCCACCACCACTATCATAGCCTTCACATATCCTGCTTGGCAAATCTACCCAGATACACCGACAGCAGGCTGCAGGCCCCGAAAATGCAGATGAACACGGTGAACACAGCATTGAAGTCCAGATGCAGCCCCAGCAGACTCGCGCCGATAACGGCGACGCCTACTCCCAGGTCCCGCCAGGCGAAGACGATCCCGTAGGCGAGCGGCCGACGCGACGTCCCCGCCGCGTCCCCGACGATGGCGGCCGCGACTACAGGCACCGTGCTCGACAGCAGCGCCAGCGTCGCCACGGTAATCAGGACCGCGAACGGACTCACCCACACTATCGTGACCGCCAGACCGGCGGCACCACCCAGAAAGCCGGCCACCAGCACCGGCCCATGACCGATCCGGTCGGCCAGATACCCGCCAAAGAAGCTCAGCACCATCCGCACCGCCGGGTACACCCAGATCGCCCGCCCGATCCATGCCGAACCATACATGTCCTCGATGTACTTGACCAACACGCCCAGAACCAGGCCATAGCCGAGCGCCGACGTGAACTGCAACACCCCCGAAATCAGCGAGCGCGGCAGCGCCATCATCGCAAGCAGACCCGAGAGAGCCGGCGTCTCCCGCAATGCCGGCCCGGTCGCAGGAATGAAGCACGTCAGAACATTCCCCACCACCGTCACTCCCGCCGCCGCAGCGTACAGATACTGCGAGGTCTCCACTGACAGCGCGTCGTACATGAGCCCCAGGCCGATGGCCCCGATCAGCCACCCCAGGTGAGTTGACGAGTACAGTATCCCCATCCCCGTGCCGTGTCTGCCACCGGCCTTATCCGCAATATCAAGCGTCTGCATGCTCGTGCCGGTCCACATCATCGCCCCGCCCATCCCCCACACAACCGCAGACACCATCGCGAACGACCATGACTCCACATAGGGAACCGCGAACATCGCGACCGTGAAGAACACATACGTGAGCGCCCCGACTATGGTGAAGCGCCGGTCAGACCAGCGCGGAAACAGGTAGATATTCACCAGGCGGAATATCAGCATCGAGAAATAGACGGTGGCGATGACTGCCCCGCACGC
>JAUWOG010000696.1 GCA_030612305.1 Armatimonadota bacterium
CCGCTCATCAATGGTGGAGACTGAAGAACCGTCGGGCCAGAGGATATTGGAGTGAAAAGCGGCGGCTCGGCGCAATGTCTCCAGCACTGCCTCATCGCGCGAGAAATGGTAGTAAATGCCGATTGCATCCGGATAGACGAAGTTGTAGAGCACCACGGGGCCGTAGTGCTCCGACCAGAACCCCGCCGGGTCCTGTTTCGCAGAGACCCTGGCCATGAAGTCCTGCGCTGCTTGCTTCCATTCCTCGTTGTCAAAGCACTCCCCGGCGATGTAGAGGCTCATCGCATGATGGGTCGGGATATTGTGTACTCCGCCCTTCATGTAGCCTGCGATATAGCCATACCCGAGCTTCAGACCCGCTTCCCACTGCTCCCTGCTCTCAGGCGGAAGCGCGTCGCGGACCAGGCTGTAGGCTCGTATCCAGCGGCTGAAGGTCCAGGGCATGTGTATCTGCCCCCATGTGGAGTTGTCCTTCTTGCGGAATATCCACATGCCTTTTTCATCCTGCTGGTCAGCGAGGTACTCGCCACCTTTGGCGATGGCGGCGAGCAGTTCGGCGTCATGGTAATACGGGTTGTCGGGGTCCTCAATTGACCACGCTGCGGCGAGGGGGTATATCACCTGCTGGTCATGGCATGTCCACGGGTCGGTGCCGAAGCGCCCCGTTTCCGGGCGATAGCTCTTCATGCACTGTGGCACTGCGGCTACCAGGCTCTTCACCAGATACTTGCGCGGGGGCCAGGTGTCCCACGCCCCGTCGGCGAGGCCGGGCAGCGCCAGAAGCGAGAGTGCGCACAGGCAAAGCATCATTCTGTTCAACGTTGACCACTCCAGTCGGCGAAACTGCAGCATGAGGCTATCATGCGCCGGTTGCTCTGGGACAGTGGGTCGTTCGCGGTCGGCCCGCCGATGCCCTGCTTCTTTCGCCTGCCATCTGGCCGCCAGCCGGCGATATTGCCGAAGCTGCGGTGACGGGAGCGCCGGCATGTCGAAATGCGGGCTCTTTGTAAATGGATGGCCGCGACAGGCAGGCATCAGTGTGTCAAGCGGAGAATACGAGGCGTAGTGGGCACCGGAGCCATCCCCGTCGGCTTCCAATTCGTGCGAGATGTGAATGACTACGGTGCAGAGTCCGACTCACGGGACAATGATGCTAGAGGAGTGATGAATGTGTTGAACTGCGATGGGTGGAGTGCTGTTCACCTGCCGGCGATCTGTGCGATGCTCTGGGCCGTTGCTGTCCCGGCGCTAGGTGCGGGGCAGGCGCTGGGTATCAAACATCCTGTGCTGGAGCATAGGATTGATCCGGCCAATGGCGCAGGCTATGAGAAGGCGGCAGAGCGCGTCATGGCAATGAGCGAAGAGGAGATGCTCTCGTATGTACCGGAGAAGCCGTTTTCTCAGTGGTGCTACTGCCCCAACTGCCACGGCGGCTCGCAAGGCAGTGGCACATACGAGTGGAGTATTGACCGTCCCGAGGAGCTGAAATGCAAGCACTGTGGGATGGTGTTTCCCAATGAGCAGTATCCGGACGACCAGATACTGAGCGGCGAGAACGCGCTGGGGGAGACGATCACGTATCGTTACCACCAGGATCAGAAGCGCGACGATCTGACGATCTTCATCCGCGCGCACATCCTGAAGTACAAGCGCGCCTGGATAATGGGCCAATGCAGCGCTCTGGCCAAAGCCTACCACGCCACGGGCAAGGAGGAATACGCACGGCGTGTAGTGCTGATACTGGACCGCACCGCGCAGGGCTATCCGCACTATCCGGTCGTGGAGCACCCGATCACCAGTTTTCGGTTCGCCAAGTCCCACGCACCGCCGGTCGCCTGGAATGGGGGCAAATGGGGGACCTTCCACAACGAGATTCCCAAGGCGGTTATCTGGCCGTATGATCTGGTCTATGACAGCGAGGAGTTCGACAAGCTGTCGGAGGAGCG
>JAUWOG010000595.1 GCA_030612305.1 Armatimonadota bacterium
CTGTTGCATTTCTCGAAGCCCTCCGGCGTTGCCGGACGCGGGGTGCTCAGGTTCGACACCACCGCCACATCTATCCCGACGGCATCCATCGCCTCCACGAAGAGTCTGTCTTGCGCCCACGGATCGTCATCTTCCAGCGACCCGCTACAGTGTGCGTGCGCATCAATCAACATGAACTTCCCTCCTTTGTGTTACCTCGGCTCAGTCCTCACATATCGCCTGCACATCTACCTTCTGCGTCAGAACTCCCCATCCAGCGGCGGGCTGATGATCGCCGTTGCATCCGCATCCGGCGTTGCATCCGCACTTGCCGGTTCGACAAGCTTCACCTTACGTCCTTCTATCTGCAGCCGGCCCTCAGCAAACCACTGTACGGCTTGCGGGTAGATACGGTGTTCCTGGGCCAGTATCCGGTCCGCCAGATCCTGCCCCGTATCGCCGGGCAGCCCCGGCCCCGCCGCCTGGATGATGATCGGCCCGCTGTCGACCTCCGCACTGGCGAAATGCACCGTCGGCCCGGCCACCTTCACCCCGTATTCCACCGCATCCCATTGCACCTCCACGCCCGGAAATGCCGGCAGCAATCCCGGATGGACATTCATGATCCGGTCCCGAAATGCCCCCAGCAGGCTCGGCCCGATCTTCCGCATGTACCCAACCATTACCACGAGGTCCACATCACGCGCCCTGAAGACCTCCGCAATCTGCCGGTCGGCCTCCTCCCATTCTGCGGTATCGCTCTTCGGCACCCGCACATGCACCGTCTCGATGTCGTGTTTCCGGGCCCGCTCCAGTACGCCGGCATCGCTCTTGTCGCTGAACACCAGTACAACGCGTCCATTGATGCTGCCTGCTTCACACGCATCAACGATCGCCTGGAGGTTCGTGCCTCCCCCCGAGGCCATTGCAGCGATTCTTATCGGCTCCGGCATAGGCTCAGTCTCCCTGTCATCGTCTCGCAGTATCACCGCGTCCGAGTTGCCACACGCGTGAGCACCCCTCATCCACACCGCACGTATTCCTGTGGCATCGCTAAATTGACCACTCGAGTTCGAATCTCCTCCTGCAGGTCTGCAGCCCCACACGACGAATAGATATACAAACCATCAACAAAGGAGAGAACATCATGACAGCGACCAGTAGATCAGGGGCAGTACTGATACGAGGCGGCTTGGTATTGGTGGCGATACTGCTTCTCCAGACGCTTGCAATTCCTGCTCGCGCCCAGGCCGATGATACTGCAGCAAGCCTCTTCAAGACCTACCTCATGTGGCGTGACATTGAGATTCTCAACGTCTGCAACAAGGTCCGCCTCACCTCCGACCAGGCTGCGCTGGCCGCCGTGGCCATCGAAGAGCCCTGGCGAGACCTCGAAACAATATGGGCAGTCGAAGGTTCCGAGGCGATGCGCCAGGCGATGGGCAAGCTGCGGGCTGCACTCATCACCGGCGCGGAGGTACCCGGGGAGCTTTGGGTCGAGGTGGCCGAGGCAAGAGCAGCCATCGCCGACCCGGACGATGGCGATGATGACGGCCTCGAGCGCCGCAAGGCCGAACTCGGCGACGAGATGGCAATAGCCTTCCTCAGCGTGCTCACACCACAGCAGATGAGCAGGCTCTTCGCGCCGCCGGCCGAGGACCTCGCTGCTAACATTGCCGAGCGGCTCGGCGACGCCCGCGCGCAATCTCCTGATGAATGGGCCGAGTTCAAGGCCCGCATCCGCGCCGAGGTCCAGAAACTCGTCGCGGCACGACCCCTGCCGGAGGGCAACACTCTCCTCGACGATCTCGACGCCTTCCTCGAGCGCACCCGCAAGATGGACACCGACACCTATTTCAGGGAGCGCGACGACCTCACCGAGGAGCTCATCACACTGCTGGCCGCCACCGCACCGGCCGATACTGACGCCAGCCGCATCCGCGCCCGGAACCTAATCGCCGAATGGGCGAAAACGCCCGGTCTCATACAGCTACTCAGGGACATGGCCGTCGCCGATCGCACCGCTGTCGCGCCGTGATCCTCGCCGCGCCACACTCAAACATCCAAGCGCACACCATTCATAAACCTGTAGCTCGGCCTGACCTGTCATAAACCTGTAGCTCGGCCTGACCTGCCCGAGGTCGTTGGGATCATTGCAGCGTGTCGTTTTGCGCAGACCATCGCAAATCGTCCTGTGCCCCCATCAATGGTTTGCATATCCCATTTCTGCCACGCGTTTCATTTCACTTATGAATAATCCGGGTCAGGCGCACAAAACCGGAGCCTCATCAGCTCCGGTCTCTATTCTCTGGTCGGGGCGGCTTACCGGCCCGAAATGATCTCTGGTCGGGGCGGCCGGATTCGAACCGGCGACCTTACGGACCCGAACCGTACGCGCTAGCCAAGCTGCGCCACGCCCCGACCTCTGCTATATTATACCATCCGCCTATATGCGGGTCAATAATCCCACTGCGCCGGGCAGCATCTAGAATCGTGATGGTACTCCTCTGCTCCCATTCGCGTACGGCCCTCTACCGTCATGCCGTTGCCGCTTGCCGTTGCCGCCCCCCTCGCTCGCCTACTCCCCTTAGCCTACTCCCCTAGGCCAAC
>JAUWOG010000473.1 GCA_030612305.1 Armatimonadota bacterium
TAGGGCGCGGACCTGTACCGCGCCGGCCTTTGCCGTGTGCCGTTGTAGGGCGTCCCGCGTACACGCGGGATGCCGCGCCGGCCGTTGCCGTTTGGCTCGTCTTCCTTGACAGGTCAAACGCGTCTCGTTGTGGAAGCGTCCCACGGAGGTGGATCATGCCCCACAAGATGATGCTTTACGCGACATGGATCGTGACATTGCTGCTTGCCGCTCACGTGGCCGCCTATAGTGAGGACCTCTCCCGCAATGGCAACTGCGCGCAGGTCAAGGATGGCAAGCCCGTCGGCTGGGGAGCCTACCTGGGGGGCGTGACCTGGGGCTCGCTGGAGGACGGCTACAAGGGCAAGGGCATCTACTTCGTCCCTGGCTCCTTCAAGCCCATCGCCTCCGGCGATCGCAAGGGCGAAAATTACACCAATACTGGCATCTGCCAGGGCAGTTCCAACGGCCTCTCCGGCGCCGACGCACTCCTCCACACGCCCTCCGAAGACGCGAAGCGCTTCAAACGTGGCGGCAGCGACGCCTACAAGGTCAGCTTCTGGATAAAGAGCGAGTGCAACAAGATTACCGTCTTCCTCCAGGGCTGGACGACTGACGAAGCCACCGGGAACGACCGCGCCTCCAGCGGCTTGATCCCGCGCATCGGCCTGCTCGATGACTGGACCTACTATGAGGCTACCGCCTCGCCCAGGGCAAGCGTGAAGAAGATCGCCGTCTGCTTCCAAATCTACGGCTATGAGAAAGACGGCCTCAAGCTGGGCCGTGTGTGCATTGACGAATTGAAGATCGAGAGGGTGAGCGGCTTGAATGCTGACAGTCTCCGCCGCATTGAGATTCCTGACGACCCCGCCGTATATGTCGGAGACACTCCGCTTGAGGAGATACTCGCAGCCTACCGCGCCGGGGAAAACGGGGCCATCACGCAGGTAAGTGCCGTGCTCAAGCAGGCCGATGCTTGGGCCGAACGTCCGGACGAGTGGTATCGGCAACTCTTTGCCGGCTTCGAGCCGCGCGGCCTGCTCACCACCTCCTGCCCCATCCACCCCTTCCTCACCCGCTTCTACAACGACTTCCAGTGGAGCATCAATGACCCCTGGAAGCTCGTCTGCCCCCACTGCAAAGCCGAGGGCCGCAAGTACTATTACTACCCGAACCCCGACTATCCCGATGATGGCAATGGCTGCGCGCCGACCGACGAAATCTGGGCCCGCGACCATGACGCCGCATGGAGCAAGGCCCATCGCAACATCCCTCACGACCACTGGGATGGCTCCACCCACGCTTATATCAACAGCAGGCGCTACTACTTCAAGGGCAAATGTTACTACAATATCCTCGCCCGGGTGGAGAACAGCATCGGCCCACAACTCGCCCTCGCTTACCATTATGCCAGTGAGCTTTTCCCCCCCGACAGTGACCAATACAAAAAAGCCGACCTCTACGCCCACAAAGCCAAGAGCATTCTGCTTTCCTATGCCCGCGCACACCTCGGCGATGACTACCTCGCGGCAGCCGAGGGCATCACTCCGGACCAGTTCCGCAAACGCATCGAAGGCTTCTATCAGACCGCCGACGGGACGCCCTGGAAATACCACAAACTCCCCGGCTTTCGCGTCTTCAACTATCGTGACGTTGCCCTCGGCGATCCGTTCTGGGAAGGCACGCCGGCCACAGGTGGGCTCATCTACCGGGGGCTATGGGACTCGCGAGCCAGACATGCCGGCTTTCTCCTTGAGTTCATCTGCCGCCTGCGTACCTCCTTCGGCGAGGGCGAAGACGACATCCGCCGCATCTGTCAGCGCCCGTTAGTTTCATTTGCCGAAGACCGCGAGAAGGTAGCGCTCGGCCAGGACCCGCCCGCGTACTACCTCAAGCGCGGCGTCTTCGAAATCGAGATCCATCCCTTCAACCTCGAATCCGGCGGCGACAATATGCTGGTCTCCAGCATGGGGCCACGCATCCGCGCAGGCCTCTTCCTCCGTGATGATGGGATCATCGAGAAGGTCGCCCAGGACGTCACCTACTTCTGGCGCAACTACTTCTCCCAGGACGGCCTCGGCAAGGAGGGCTCGCCCACCTACTCCGCCTACGGGGTCGCCGCCCTCGGCGACAAGCTCTTCGGCCTCAAGGGCGACTTCGACAAAAACGCGCCGTACTACGATGCGGAAAATGACACGATAAACCTCAACAAGATGCCGGTCTATGCCGCCTGCGCGGTGAAGATGCCCTACTATGTCACCGACGAGGATGACCACTACATCTCCTGGGAGGACTCCTGTTACGGCGCACGGCGCTCCACCACCCAGCACCAGCGCATCCTCAATTACGGCGGCACCATACCCGAAAAGCACCTCAAGTATCTCCACGTCACACAAGATGAGGACGGCAAGTACTCCGTTTCCTTCAACAAGTCCATTCTCTGGCCGCCGGTACTGCTCCATGACCGCCGCAAAGCCGTTCTGCGCGCGGGTAATCCGGAGCAGCCGACTGTAGTCTCTCTCGACTTCACCAAGATGTGCAGTCACGCCCACTCGCCCACGCAAACCCTCATGCTTCACGCCTGCGGCCAGGAGCTCGCCTCTGACCTCGGCTACATGGGCTCGAGTCATTTCATGACCCAGTGGATCCGCAGCTATCCGGCACACAATTCCCTCACCATCCGCAAGCAGGACGGCAGTCCTCATGCCACCGGCAAACTTCGCGGCGACCTCCGCAAGCATTTCATCACCACGCCCACCTGCCAGATCGTGGACCCCGCCGAGTCTGACCCGGCAGATTGGACAGATGCCGGCGAATCCGATGTCGGCGAGTTCAGCCGCCAGGTCTTCCTCATGAGCCCCTCCGAAAAGCACCAGTACGTCGTTGACATCATCCGAGCCAGGGGCGGCGCCACTCACGACTACTACCTCCACTGTCACGGCCTCGGCTTCGACACCGCCGGCATCGAGCTTCAGCCGGTCTCAGACCCCGACCAGACCCTCCACGAATACAGCGATTGGACATTCAAGGTAGGGGAAAACTACGGAGCACATAACGTCGCGCAACTGGCGACCGCAAAGTCATCCGGCCCCTGGCAGGCCACCTGGTCGCGCATAGACGACTATCGCGGCCAGCCCAAGGAGAAACCCCTCATCCACGATGACACCTTCATGCGCCTCTGGATGCCCGAGTCCCCGCGTGGGCACCCCCCCCACCCGCGTGGGTCCGGTATACAGCCCGCCAGCCCCGCGGTCATAGTCGGCACCAGCCCGCGTGCGCGCGATC
>JAUWOG010000447.1 GCA_030612305.1 Armatimonadota bacterium
GAGGTGAATGCACGGCTCGCAGATGAAGTCAGCCCCGCCCATGAACTCGACCTCGGTGTCGGGGTCATTGAGCACGATGTCAGCGCACGTATGCACGGCGTGGCCGTAGGGGTGCGGCTTGAATTCGGCGTCGTCTCCGTAGGCTGTGATGATATCGAGCAGATGATGTGGCCGCAGCTTCATTGTTGCCATAGTGTAGGCCTCCCTGCCGTGCCGTTTGTGGGGCGCGGACCTGTGCCGAGCCGGCCCTGGCCGTTCCATTCCCTGCCGTCCTTCGCTCAGGGGCTATCTGCCCCGAGTGGCCCGAAACACCATGCCATCCCGCGCCCCGTCAGCCCAAATCAACAACACCCCACGCATCGGGCCCGGCGTGGGCCAGCTTCCGTGGGAACCCCGACCGCAGCATCTCCATATATCGGACCAGCGGCTCGAGCTCCACCTCCAGCCCATGCCTCCGCGCCAGTTCCTCGCGCACTCGCGGCGCGCCAACAGGCTGCAGCTCTTCAACGATGGTCATTATCCGGTCGCTGGTCTCGTCAGACAGCTTGCTCAAGTCATCCATAGGTTGTCCGCCCTGTCGAATGCAGTCACTCGCCCTCGGTCTGGGCGATGGCCCGCCTCAGCGCATCAGCCACGCGCTTGGCGTCGCCCTCCGCGATCATGCAGTTGACGTTGACGAGTCGCGGCAGGATCTTCTCGGCGGTCGGGCACAGACCGTCCTTGTACTCATAGTCACCCTCGTAATACGGGCAGTTGTGCAGCGGGCAGCCCTTGTTCTGATACGCCATCGGCTGCGTGAAGAGCTTGTACTTGTACGCCGGCACCTGCGTGAACCCGATGTTGAAGTTCTCGCCGGTTTCAAACAGCGCCTGCTTGAAGTCCTCGACCTCGATCCCCTTCTCATCGCCCCGGAACAGGCACGAGAAGATATACGGTGAGTTCCCGCAGCCGTCCTTCACCACACGCGACTGCAGCCAGTCGCACCCCGAAACTACCTCCTCCAGGACGCCGTAGGACTTCCTGTACTCCTCAATGTATCCCTTCACCTTTTCCAGTTGCACCAGCGCCACCGCCGCCGTCATTTCCGTCATCCGGAAGACCGTCGCAAGATGCGGAGGTGACTCGCCGAACGCTATGATGCTTCTGATGCGCCGGTCGAGTTCATCATCATCCGTCAGTGCGATGCCACCATCGCCGGTGGTCATGTGCTTCCCCTGGCAGAGGCTGAGCACCCCGATATGCCCCCACGTGCCGACGTATTTCTCCTTGTATGGCAGAAACATCGCATGGGCGCAATCCTCGATGAGCACAACTCCGGCATCATCGGCCACCTTCCGCAGGGCATCAACCTCGCACGGCTGGCCCCACAGGTGTGTGCAGCAGATTGCCTTCGTCTGCGGCGTGATGTTAGCCCGCGCCGACTCCGGGTCCATCAGCCACGTATCCGCGCATACATCAGCCCACGTCGGCCGCGCATTCTGCCACAGGGCGCTTATCGCATGGAATTGCACCAGCGGGTCGCACATCACCTCATCACCGGCTCCGGCACCGGCCGCATAGACCGACGCTATCAGCAGCGACATGGCCGCATTGCCGGCGATCGCGTGTTTCACCCCGAACGCCTCCGCGAAAGCCGCTTCCACCTTCCCCTTGAAGCCGTCGGCCTGACCTGACAGCCGCCCCGAGGCCAGCACCTCCTGCAGATACTCGATCTCCTTGCCGTCAAACGTATCAATCCCCATCGTAATACCCTCCTTCAGTTATTCTGGGCTCATACTCCAAAACCGGCAACTCGCCGCTCTCAATCTCGGCGATCAACTCCCGCATGTTCATGAACGTGACCTCATACTGCTCCCGCGCCACCTCCAGCAACCTGTGCAGCACTTCCCGCGAATACGGATGGTCCGCGCCGACCTCCTGCACGTGGCATACCAGCACAAATACTCCATCGGCCTCGTACACGCGCCTCAGGTCATCCAGCGCCAGGTCCAGATGCGGTTCGATTTTCTCTGGGGTCATTTTCCACGCGTATTCACTGATCATCGGCAGGTTGATGACATCCTCCGTCAGGTAATACGGCCTCGGCGGCACTCCCGCATCCCAGTCCACGTCTGTCTCGTACCTGTCGCCGATATACTCCCACCCGCGCGGGTTCACGATCATGTTCGAAACGTACCGCATACCCACATCCGCAACCGCGTCATAGAGTTCGGGAGTCTGGGAAAGCGCCCCTGTCCTGAGTACCTGCGGCCTGCGCCCGAAGGCATTCTCGAATATCCCGATTGCGGTCTCCAGCTTCTCCACGTACAGGTCGCGCCGCCACAGATGCCCGGACTCCTCGCGCGCCAGACGCAGCCTCTCCCCGGTGTCCTCTCCGCCCATCGCGAATATGAAGGCTGGATACGGCCCGAATTCGTAGCGCCAGTGATCCAGCCCGTGCAGTTGGCAGTCATGCCCTTGCTGCTCGGCTTTTTGGGCCGCTGCGAGCCATTCCTCCTGCCGGTCAAGTTGCCAGCCGCCTTCGCCGCGCGGTATCACGAAGAAGCTGGCAGGCGCACCCTCTTCGCCGAAGAAATCCGCCACCAGTTGCAGCGTCGAAATCTCCTGGATCAGCCCACCCGGATCATCAACCGTGACAACGAACCGTCTCTTCGCCTCGGACCCATCTGTCATAGTCGCCTTCACCTCCACCGCCTTATTGACTTCCGCTCATGTCGAATCCTGTAGCCCGCCATTTGTCGTCTTGCCCTTGCCGTCCGCCGTTGTAGGGCGCGGCACAGGGGTTATGTTCAGAAAGGGTGTTTTTGGTGTTGGGGCGGAATGGTTCTCGTGAAATTGGGTTCGGCCAGCAGGTAGCCGGGGCCCCGCCAGATCGGCCGCTGTCAGCCGCCACGCGCCCCCATGTGCGCCCTCAGCAGAATCCAAAGCACCAACAAAAAAGCAAGCCCTGCCTGCTCCCCCGTAGCCCTTCTGCCTACTCCCGACAATCCCAATCCGCCTCCAGCCGGCCCCGCATCGCGGTGCCGCACCAGCTTGCACAAGTTGATCGCAATCGCCGTCAGCGCCGCCTGGATCCGCATCGCATTCAGACCCACACTCCGCGCCCGAGCCAGACAGTGATCCCGTTTGCCAAGCATGTTCAGGTGCTCGTTGATGCGACGACGACGCTGCAGTTGCTCATACCGCGGGCCCCCACGCACCGTCGCCTCGCGCGCCGGCTCACTGTCCTGCCGGCTCAGGCTCCGCCGCTGCGCCGGCGTACACTCCGCCTTCAGCGGACAATCGCGACAGTCACTCGCCCGCGCGGTGTAGAAATGCTGGCCCCGCTTCTCGTCGTAGCGACTGTGCTTCAACTCGGCACCCTCCGGGCAGGTGTAAGCATCGCGCTCGGCGTCGTAGGCGAACTCATCTTTGCTCAATTGCTCCGCCCGGTCATGGTTAGT
>JAUWOG010000645.1 GCA_030612305.1 Armatimonadota bacterium
CGCATCCAGCAGTCGCGCACAGTGACATTGGTAGCGTTAGGAGTGACGACAATGGCGCATCCGCCGAAGCCGTAGAAGAAGCAGCTATCAACCATTGTGTCATTAGGCCATAGCAGATGGAACGCGTCGCCAGAGTCATAATTGCCGACCACGGTGAGGTCGCGGATGGTGATTTTGAGGTCCGGCCACCAGCTATCCTCGACGCCTGAAAGCTGCAGGAAGTGGCTGCCGTCAGTGGCGGTGTAGTTGAGCACCGTGGCGCGCCCGTCGCCATAGAGGTAGAGGTGTTGCTTGTCGGCCAGCGCGATCTCGACGGTCTTGTCAATCTCATACTTGCCGGCCGGGACATACACTGCGCCACCGCTTCGAGGCACCATCTCCAGCGCCTGCTGCAAGTCCCCGACGTCTGCAGCGTCGATCGTCGGCCCCCGCTCGATGACCTTCATCACGACTGGCTCCCCTCCCGCATGAAAAGGACTCGTCGCGCAGTTCGCCTTCAGGGGCCGCCGGCTCCGCACAGAAAGAGGGTTGAGACCGGCCTCAGCGGGCGCCCTTGAGAAGATGTCACTGCTGCAATCTCACGATGACCTCGTAGAGGTACTCGTCACTTTCGGCGTCTCTGGTGATGTCGAGGGTTTCGTCGAGTGTGTGTGCGTCGGCGGCACCCGTGGGCATGATGACGGCTGGGATGCCGCGCTCGTTGAAGATATTGGCATCACTGCCTCCGCCGCCTCGGAGCGTCTCCGCATCATGGCCCAGGTCGCGGGCGACTTCAAGCACGACGGCGACCAGAGGGTGGTCATCAGGGAGGTCAAAGGCATGGTACGCCTCGGTCTCTTCGACCTCCAGTTTGGCTCCGAGTTCCTGGCAAGCCGCCTCCATGCACGAGCGCATGTGGGCCACCTGAGCGTTGAGCTTGTCCATGTCGTGGCTTCGCGCTTCGGCTTCGACGGTGCAGGAGGGAGGGACGATGTTGCGGGCCTGGCCACCGGAGATGATGCCGACGTTGGCGGTGGTGCGTTCGTCTATGCGGCCGAGGTCCATGTCGGCGATGGCGATTGCCGCAGCCTGAATGGCGCTGATGCCCTTCTCCGGAGAGACACCTGAGTGCGCCGCCTTGCCGTTGAGAGTGTACGTCATGTGGATGGCGGAGGGAGCCGCAGTGTATATGCCGTGGTCCTGCCCGCCGTCGAGCACGAGTGCACAGTCGGCATGGAAGCTGTCGTAGTCAATGTTCTTCGCGCCGGTGAGCCCGATCTCTTCGGCTATCGTGAAGAGGATGTGGATGTCGCCGTGTGAGGGCTTCTCCTCGACGAGCTTGCGGGCGACGGCGAGGATGATAGCGAGACCGGCTTTGTCATCTGCGCCGAGGACCGTATCGCCGCTGCTGGAGATCAGGTTCCCTTCGCGGAGGGGGTGAATCCTACTGCCGGGCTTGACTGTGTCCATGTGAGCGTTTAGCATGATTGAGGGGAGAGCCTCTGCCGAGGCAGGTATTGTCGCCCAGAGGTTTCCGATCTGGCCGTCAATGGACTTGCCGGCCTCGTCGAAGTGGGCGGCAAGGCCGATGTCACGGAGCCGCTCGATGAGCAACATGGCGAGCTTGAGTTCCTGGCCGGAGAGGCTGTCTATGCGGACAAGTTCACAGAATTCGTCGGCAATTGCTTGTGCACGAAACATTAGTCTTCCTCCTGCATTGGTCCGGGCGTAAGATAAGCAATCGGCAAGTGGCTGGCCACTCTCCGAAGGCTCTACGGTTGCTTCAATCCGGAATCTGTTCGTGAACACCCACGCTATGTTACGGCATTCGGCGCATTGGAATCAAATCGAATGAAGATCATCCTCCTGGCAGCAGATTTCCCCCCCTCGGTGGGGGGGATACAGCAGTACGTGTCATCACTGGCCCGCGCTCTTGGTGAGTGCGGAGAAGATGTGCACGTCGTGGCGACTGCGCAGCCCGCGAGTGAGGAGTTCGATGCCGGGCTCAATGTGCCGGTAGTACGCGTCGCGGCGAGGAGCAAGTGGCAGATTTGGCAAGGGATGAAGCAAGCGGCGGTTGAGCTGGGGGGCGACAGTTCGGGCACCGTAGTGACGGCGACGAAGTGGTTTCCGGAGGGGCCGGCGGCGATCCAGGCGGCGAGAAGCATACGTGGGACCAGCGCGGTGATCGGCTACGATCGGGAGTTTGCGCTCCACGGCCTCAATGTGGTGAAGTGGGGGATGCAGAAATACGTTCTGGGGCGCTGTGACGTCGCGGGGGCGATAACGGGGGGCGTGGTTGACGGACTGCGCCGGATGGGTG
>JAUWOG010000028.1 GCA_030612305.1 Armatimonadota bacterium
CCTCCTTGACGGCGTCACATACGCGCGCGGCGCCTTCGAGCGCAAACTGCTCGTAGTGAGCCGGTGACAGAAAGCCCGATGAGGCCACACAGTCGCCGACCCAGATGGCATCGGCTCCGGCCTGAATTTGTGCCTCGGCCCATGAGACCATCAGGTCGACCATGAACTCAGCCGTGTCGCGAAACAGCTCCGGGTTCATCATCATCAGCATGAGCGCCTGCTCGACGCCGTAGAACAGAGCCACTGCGCTGAACGGTGCCGCCACGCGGCCCGCAAGGCCCACTTCATCGCCCAAGGCTTCCTTGAGCCCCTGCAGTCCGGCCAGATGATGCGGCATCCGCCCGGCACTCTGTCCATCCGGTATCGCCAGAGTTCGCAGCGTTTCCGCACTTGCCTCCGGGTAGCCGATCGCTGCCGGAGGGACGCGCTCATCGGCTTTCGTCTCCACGCCCAGCGGCTCGAATTCGATATAGTCATCCGGATGCAGCAGCACCCAATCGTAGTCATACGTCTCCACCGCTTGCACCCAGCAGGCTACCATGTGCTGCGGGCTGGTGATGTAGTCGCGGTAGTCAATGTCATATTGCTCGACATCGAACTCCTCGCCGAGCGCGAATATCGGCACGCGGCTCGGCACGCCGAGATCAACACACGTCTGGACATCCTCCAAGACGGTGGCGTACGCCATTGGTTGGGCCTCCGGCACGATTCGTGGGCGGAATGTTTGCGCCCTACAACGGCATACGGCAACGGCAAAAGGCAACCGCCGGCAACGGCAAAAGGCAACGGCCGGCAACGGCATACGGCAAAAGGCAACGGCAAAAGGCAACGGCCGGCGCGGGTCAGGTTTTGCCGAACTTCTCGCAGGCCTCGGAGAGCGCCTGCTCGGTCAGCCCGACCATCAGGTCAACCTCTTCCCTCGTAATCGTCAGCGAGGGCGCAAACACCAAGATATCCTCGTTGTTGCGCAGTATCATCCCCAGCTCATAGCAGCGGTCGCGGACCCAGCTTCCGATCTTCCCCTCCGGCTCGAGTTTCTTCCAGGTTGCGCGGTCCTCCAGCAGTTCGAGAGCAAGTACCAGCCCGATGCCGCGCACATGGCCCACGATCGGGTACTTGTAGAGGTCCTCGAGCTTCTCGCGCAGATAGCGGCCCATCTGCTCCGCATTTTCGACCAGGTTCTCTCGCTCGATGATGGCGATGTTCTCGAGCGCCGCCGCACATGCCGTCGTATGCCCACCGAAGGTGAACCCGTGACGGAACTCAGAGCCGGGCTTGCCAAACACATCGGCCACCTGCGGGGTCGTCACTGCCGCAGCGATCGGCAGATACCCTCCTCCGAAGCCCTTGCCGACCGTGATGATGTCCGGGACTACGTCCCAGTGGTCGCAGCAGAACCACTTGCCGGTCTTGCCGAAGCCCACCTGCACCTCGTCGAAGATGAGGAGTATCCCGTGCTTGTCGCAGAGATCGCGGACCCCGTGCATGAACTCGGCGGTAGGCACCCAGTAGCCGGTATTGGAGCCGGAAACGGGGTCCATGATGATGGCGGCGAGGGACTCGGGGCCCTCGAATTCGACGAGCGCGGTGAGGTCCTTGAGCGCAACCTTGGCCGCGTCGGCTTCATCAAGGCCGAGTTCGCGGTGGTAGTGCCATTCCGGGTTGAAGAACTTGTAGCCGGGGAGCCTCGGGGTGAATGTCTCCCAGAACCAGGGGATGCCGGTGGCCGACATCGTGCCCATCGTCGCACCGGTGTAGCTCCATCGCTTGGCGAGGATTTTCGTTCGCGCGCGCTGGCCCGTCTCCCAGAAGTACTGGCGGGCCATCTTCATCGCGCTCTCATTCGCCTCCGACCCGCCGCAGACGATGAAGGATACCGAGAGGTCGCCGGGCATGACCTCGGCCAGCTTCTCCGACAGCTCGATGGCGGGCAGCGTGTAGCAGTCGTGGTAGCTGGGGAAGAATTCGAGCTGCTCCATCTGCTTCTGCACGGCGGCGTGTATCTCGGGGCGGTGGTGCCCGCATACCGTCGTCAGCAGCGAGGCAAAGGTGTCGAGGTACTTATTGCCCTCATCGTCCCAGAGATACATCCCCTCGCCGCGCACGAAGATCTTCGGCTGCTCGGCGATATCCTCGTTTTCGGCAAAGTGCAGCAGGACATGGCGGCGCGCCGCCTCCACAAGTTCATCATGATTCCTCATCATCAACCCTCCATCATTTGTCTTACGGTCCGCTCAACATCGTCCTCATTCGGAATGCACACGTCTTCCAGCGGCGCGCTGAATGGCATCGGCAGATTCGCCCCGCCGAGAACCCTCGGCGCAGCAACCAGGGCATCGAACGCCTCTTCCGTCACGATGCGGACGACTTCCGCGCCGAAGCCGAGCCGCACCGGAGCATCGTGCACCACCAGGAGGCGGCCCGTCTTGTGCACCGACGCGAGAATCGTCTCCGTATCAAGGGGCACGAGCGTGCGCGGGTCCACCACCTCGACGCTTATCTCGTCGGCCAGCTTCTCTGCCACCGCGAGGGCCCGGTGCACGTTGACCGCCGTGGCGACGACGGTGATGTCGGTACCCTCACGCTGGACCTTCGCCACACCGAGCGGGGTGGTGTACTCACCTCGCGGCATCGGCCCCTTCTTGCCATACAGACCCCGATGCTCGACGAAGACCACCGGGTTGTCATCGCGGATGGCCGACTTCAGGAGACCCTTGGCATCCTCGACCATTGCCGGCATGACTACCTTGAGCCCGGGTATCTGCGCGCACCAGCCCTCGATCTGCTGGGAGTGCTGCGCCGCCTCCCGCGTGAGGTTTCCCTGCTGACCCCGGATGACAAGGGGCATCCGCAGTTGCCCGCCGGACATGTATCGCAGCTTGGCAGCCTGGTTGGCGATCTGGTCCCAGCAGCAGGTGACGAAATCGAGGTACATTATCTCGATGACCGGGCGCAAGCCGGCCATCGCCGCGCCGACGCCGAGACCCGTGAAGGCCGCCTCCGAAATCGGTGTGGGGCGGGTCCGCTTCGGCCCGAACTTCTTGAGCAGGCCGCGTGTAACTCCAAAGACACCGCGGCCCTCCTCACCGACTATGAATACGTTTTCGTCCCGCTGCATCTCTTCAGTGAGCGCCTCATTGAGCGCTCTGACAAATACTACCTCGCGCATCTCGCTTGCTCCCTCGGTTCTTTGGTGCTCGGGTGGCCGTGTGACGGCAAAGGCTAACGGCAACGGCGACTCGGGCTGGAAGCTGTGAATGCAGGACGCTGATAGCGTCCGACATTCCCACCTGAGCTTCACACACGACGCGAAGCTCAGGCCGAGCCACCCCCTCCTTTTCGGGACGGCGGAAGGCAAAGGCAACAGCCGGCGGGGCATCCCGCGTGTACGCGGGACCCTACAACGGCAACAGCGACGGCAAACAGTAGGTGCCGGTGCGGCTAGAGGGCCTCGCGGACTGTCGCGGCTATCCCCTCAGGTGAGAACCCGTAGTAGTCCAGCAGCCACTCATGCGTCCCTACTATATGCACATAGGTATCCGGGATGCCGATCATCCTGAACGGTATGCCGAGGCCCGCTTCCGCCACGACCTCCGCTACTGCGCTGCCGAGGCCGCCGCACACCGTATGCTCCTCGACGGTGACGATGCCTCCGGTCTCCTCGGCCGCTGCGATGATGGCCTCCCTGTCAATCGGCTTGACGGTGTGCATGCTGACGACTCGCGCGCTGATGCCCTCCGCGGCGAGGAGTTCCGCGGCCTGCAACGCCCGGAAGGTCACCGTCCCCGTGCCTATGAGTGTCACGTCCGCACCGTCACGCGCCTGGATCGCCTTCCCTAGTTGGAAGTCAATCACCCCTGCGTGCACGTCCGGCTCCTGCTTGTACCCGCAGCGGTAGTAGAACGGCCCTTCGTGTGCAATCATTGCATGTGTCGCCGCGCGGGCTTCCTTGATGTCCGCCGGGCAGCAGACCACCATGTCCGGAAGCGCCCGCATGATGGAGATGTCCTCGGTGGAATGGTGCGAGACGCCGAGCGCCCCGTACGCAAGCCCGCCGCCGATGATGACGATCTTCACGTTCTGATTGTGGTAGCAGACATCATTGCGGATCTGCTCCAGGCAGCGCAGCGTCGGGAAATTGGCAATCGAATACGTGATGGAGACCTTGCCCTCCATGGCGAGACCGCAGGCCACGCCGGTCATGTTCTGCTCGGCGACGCCGCAGTTGTAGAAGCGGTCCGGAAACGCCTCCGCGAAGGGCTCGATCTCCCCGTAGCCGATGTCGGCCAGCACCATGAATATGCGCTCATCCTTGCGAGCTATCTCGAGGAGTTCCTCGTTGAATGCGCTTCTCATGCTCAGGATACCCCCAGTTCGGCCAGCGCGCGCGCAAGCTCTTCGTCATTCACGCACCCGTAGTGGGACCCGACCGTGTCTTCCAGCCAACTGACGCCCTTGCATTTCACCGTCCGTGCGAGTACCCACGACGGCTTGCCCGGCTCAAACGGGAGCTCCGACAGCGTATCCTCAACCTGCTCGCAGTCATGTCCGTCAATCTCGCGCACCGCCCAGCCGAATAGCTCGAGCTTCGGCGCGAATGGCTCCATCTCGATGACGTCGGCCATCTTGCCCAGGGCCTGGACTCGGTTGTAGTCCACGATGACGGTGATGTTGTCGAGGTTGTGCTGGGCGGCGAACATCAGCGCCTCCCATGTGGAGCCCTCGTTGCAGTCACCGTCGCTCATCATGCAGAATATGCGGTGGTGCTTGTCGTCTTTCCGCGCCGCGAGGGCCATTCCGACGGCGACCGGCAAGCCGTGTCCGAGTGAGCCCGTCGAGAACTCGACTCCCGGTACGTGGTGGCTGATATGGCCCGAGAGCTTCCCGTCATCGAGGTAATAGGTATCCAGCCACTCCATCGGGAAGAAGCCCTTCTCGGCCAGCACCGCAAACACCGCCGCGCCGCCGTGGCCCTTGCTCAGGATGAAGCGGTCGCGGTCAGGCCACTCCGGGTTCTTTGCGTCCACCTTCAGGATGCTCGTGTACAGCACCGCCAGCATGTCGGCCATCGAGAACATGCTGCCCAGATGCCCGCTCATGCCCCGGTGCGTCATGCGCAGACAATGGGCCCGGATTCTCGTCGCCAGGTTGCGGTACTGCTCCAGCTTCTCACCGTCCACTCTTCATCACCCCTTTGTCCTGTCTCGCTCGTCATCATTCAGCGCGAACTACGTCGCCCACAAACCCTCGGCAACATCCGCCGGATCCGGATATGGCGATTCCTCTGCGAAAGTCACCGCCTCGGCGATTACCTCGGCGACTTGCTGGTTCATCGCGTTCTGCTCCGCCTCAGTCATGATGCCCTTTTCCTGCAGGTGGGCTTCGAAGCGCGTAATCGGATCGCGCTCTCGCCACTCGGCAAGTTCCACGTCTTCGCGCGACTCCCGCATCGCCATGCAGTGGGGCGTCATGCGATACGTTTGTGCTTCGAGGAGGCTCGGCCCCTTGCCCGCCCGTGCGTGCGCGACCGCCTCGGATACCGTCTCATGCACCGCCAGCACGTCATTGCCGTCCACTGACGCTCCGGGGCAGCCGTAGGCCGCCGCGCGGTCTGCTACGTTCGGCACCGACACACCTTCGCTGGTCGGCGTCGCCACTGCATACGCGTTGGCTTCGCCGATGTAGATGACCGGCAGGGCCCACAAGGCGGCCAGGTTCAGCGCCTCGTGGAACGGGCCCTGGCTCGAGGCACCGTCGCCGAAGAAGCACACCGTCACCTGCTGCGTACCCCGGTAGTCGGCGGCGAAGGCAGGCCCGAGTGCCAGCGGCGTGCCCCCGCCGACGATTCCGTTGCCGCCCATGAGGCCCTTGTCCGGATCGAACATGTGCATCGAGCCGCCGCGGCCCCGGCTGCAGCCGGTCTCCTTGCCGAGGAGTTCCGCCATCATGCCCGGGACGCTCCCGCCCTTGGCGATGAAGTGACCGTGCCCGCGATGGGTGCTGAGCACGTAGTCATCGTCATTGAGGCAAGTGCAGGCCCCGACAGCGACTGCCTCCTGGCCGTTGGAGGGGTGCAGCGCACCGAGGAAGTTTCCCGCCTCCCAGCTCGCCGTGTACAGCTCGCAGGCCTTATCCTCGAACTGGCGGATGGTGTACATCAACCGCAGCATTTCTTTCATTTCGTCTGCATCAGCTTTCATCCATCTGTCTCCTCTACACCAGTTCCTTCTCAGCTCTCTTCAGGACCTCATTGAGCGCCTTCATCTTGTCATCATCAACTGCGGGCGGCTCCCAGCTTGCCACATTTGCCCGCCACATCTCCTCGCACCTCTCCAGGATTGCCTTCTCCTTGCCGACATCCCCTGCCGTGGCAGGCACCGTCAGCGGCAGCAACTCCGAGTTCCACAACTCCCGCCAATGCGCCATCGTATGGTCGCTCTGGAGGAAATGCTCATTGTTGTTGATGCGCTCGACCATCTCCTCGTACGGCACGGTCTCCTCGTCCGTTACGATTTCGTCCTTGACGAAGAACTGGCTCTTGCGGATCTCCATGTCCAGCATGAACTGCGTCGGGCTTCCCGTCGAGCCGCTGTGCAGCGTGCCCATTCCGGGGTATGGGGCAGAGGGGTCGCCGGTGAGGAAGGCGCGCGATGACGACCCGTACCAGTTCTGATAGACCGGCAGGAGGCCGGGCTCGCTCGCCGATGGGCTGAACATCACTTCCGTCCAGAGATGCCCGCCGAAGCACTCGTCGAAGAGTTGCTTCACCGCCAGGTCAACAAGGATGCTCTCGGGATTCACGGCAGTAGTATCAGCGGTGCGCATGTCCATGTAGGTGGATATCATCCGGCCCGTGATTTCGCCTTCGGGGTCAATGCAGTACGCCGCCACCATGCCGCCGATGATCTCGGCCGCCGAGGTCACTACTGCCGCTGCAGGCGTAAGCGGGAAGTTCACGCCCATCGTCGGCATCGAAGCGATATGGTACTCACTGACGCCGACGCGCGCCCTTTCGACGGTATCATCCGCCGAGCGCTTTTCAAAGACCAGCGGCGAGATGATGCACTCGGAGCCGGCCAGATAGCGCCGGTCCTTCGCCTGGCCCGACATTACCTCCCCGATCTCGACGAGGTACTTGATCACCGCCGGGTTGATCGCCTCGATACCATCAACCTTGTCCGTGTACTGAAGCGCGAGGATCAGCGACGCTATCCGCTCCGTGCCCTCCGGAACATCCTGCCGATACCACGTGCTGATGTAGCCTATCTCCGGCGTCGCCTGGGCGAACTTTTTCATCTCGATGAATATCTCGGTATTCACCGGCCTGGCCGTCTGGCCCGGGTAGTCGTAGTAGTTCGTCGGCCCGCAGTCAAACGCCGACATCAGGAACTCGGTCTTCAGGCGCTCCTTCATCTGCTCCTTCTGCCCGGTCCACACGATCCAATGCGTCCAGTCAATGCCGCAGAAGGGGTGCAGGCTCTGGTTGTCATCATCCTCCGCGCGCGTGAGTTCCTGACTGGCCACGAGTTCGTCCACCAGCTCCGCGGGTATCCGGATGCGACCGCTGGGCAGTTCCCTGCAGCCCTTCGCCAGCATCGCCGCAACCAGTTGCTCACTCTGGATCTCCATTCCCACATCCACCAGCAGTTGCAGCGCTTTCTGCTTGAGGTACTCATTGTCCATGCTTATCATTGCAGCCACCTCTTTCCTTCATCCCACAGGTCTTCATCGCGTGGCGTAAGGTCGGGCGTCCAGCCCGACTCCCTTTTTGGATATTGAGGAATGTCCGGACTAGCATTCTCCCTTGGCTCGCCTCTCACCTCCCGCCCCGACAGCCGCTTTCGGCACATTGATGGAGGTCACACCCACCTGCCGGGAGAAATGCCGGAGCATGAAACAGAACAGCGTTCTCGCAAAGCTGAAAAACGGGGAAACGACCATCGGCATCTCACTCGGCCTGGGCTCGGTCGTGACTGCCGAGATTTTCGCCAATGCAGGGTTCGACTGGATATGGATTGACGCCCAGCACGGTGAGTTCGATGATGCGGCGCTGCTGGGGGCGCTGCAGGTCATCTTCCCGACGCCCTCCGTGCCGATTGTGCGCCCCGGGTCGAATGAATTCTTCCGCATCGGTCGCGCGCTTGACCACGGTGCCGAGGGGCTCGTCGTGCCGATGGTCAACTCCGCCGAGCAGGCGGCGGCTGCAGTCCATGCCGCCAAATACCCTCCGCAGGGCGGACGCTCCAGCGGTGGCCCGAGGCTCGGCCTCTTCGGAGAGGATTACTTCGACCGCGCCAACGAGGAGGTCCTCGTCGCCGTCCAGATTGAGACCGCCGAGGCGCTGGCAGCCGCCGATGACATCGCAGCCGTCGCGGGAGTGGATTGCCTGTTCGTCGGGCCGAGTGATCTGCGCACTTCAATGCAGGTCGAGCGCTGGGGTGAGGAGCACGAAGCCGCGATTGCCGAGGTACTGGAAGCCGCCCGGAATGCGGGAATTGGTTCAGGTATTGCCTGTGGTAATCCGGAGGATGCGCTCAAGCGGGCCGACGAAGGCTTCCAGCTCGTCACCTGCGGCTCAGACTCGAGCCTGCTCCGCGTGGGTCTGGATGCCACGAAAGCGGCCCTGAGGCGGTGATGCGCGAGCGGTTGCGTGCCCCCTTTCCCGCTTGACACTCCCCCCCCTGACTCGTCATAATCACCGAACAGGCCGCGCCCTGTGGCCGCTACGTCCGGGAGGATAGACATTCAATGGGCACTCTTGGCTTGACCCCGTCACAGCCGCTGGAGCCGGCCGCTCTGGCGATAAATCTGCTGCTCAGTGGCGCGCTCGCTTACCTGCTCGGCAAGCATTTTTCATACTTCGGCTCAACCTTCTCCAATCGCAATAAATTCGCCTACGTGCTCGCGCCCATCGCTCTGACTACCTGCCTCGTCATCTCCGTCGTCAAGGCTTCCCTGGCTCTCTCATTGGGGCTCGTCGGCGCGCTTTCCATCGTCCGGTTCCGCACGCCAGTCAAGGAACCCGAGGAGCTGGCATATCTCTTCATGGCTATCGCCATGGGGCTGGGCTTTGGGGCCGACCAGCGCTTGCCGACTGTCATCGCATTTGCGTTGATCCTCGGCCTGCTCACTTTGAGGGCGGCTCTGCAGAAGCGCTCCGCATACCCGAATTTGTACCTCAACATCGAGATGCCCGGGCCGCATGACGACGGCGCGCCGGTGGGCGAATTGCTCGAACTGCTGACCGAGCATGTTGAGACCGTTGACCTGCGCCGGCTCGATATCGCCAACAACACCCTCGCCGCGACGGTCTATCTGGACTGCAAGGACGCCGACAAGCTCGTCGCGGTGCAGAAGGCTCTCGAAGCCAAGTACCCGGACGCCTCCGTCACCTTCGTCGAGCAATCGGGAATGCCGGGGGTCTGATACGGTGCGGATACGAGGCAAGCCGGAAGCGCGCGCACCGAGGACGCGGCTCACGAGCATTGCGAGGATCGTGCTAGCGGCCGTGCTCTTCGGCGTCGCCTGCTTTGCCGCCGGCATATTCTTCCATCGCCAGGGCCATGTTGCATCATCCCGCATCGCCCTGACATCTCTCCCGACCACCATCCGAAACGCCATCGAGGCGCGGCGCCATCCCGTCGAAGTTCCGACCCTCGTCCTCGACATCCCCTTCAAGAACCTGCTCAAGCTCGATAAGAAACGTAGCGAGGCGCTGAAGCTCGGTCACCTGGTGGCCTCACCCGATGACTTCGTCCCGGCCTCGATTGCCGTGGATGGCGAGCAGACGCGCGTCAGGCTCCGCCTCAAAGGCGACTGGCTCGAGCACCTCCGGGATGACAAATGGTCCTTCCGCGTCAAGACCCGAGGCGACAGCAAGCTCTTCGGCATGAAGGTGTTCTCGCTGCAGCAGCCGGGCACGCGGTCCTATGACGAGGAATGGCTCTTCCAGCGCATCTTCATGCGCGAGGGGGTCCTGGCGCAGAGGTACTTCTTCGTGCGCGTCATCCTCAACGGTGACGACAAGGGCATCTACGCGCTGGAGGAGCATTTTTCCAAAGAACTTCTCGAGGCTCAAGAGCGCCGCGAAAGTGTCATTATCAAGTTCGACGAAACCGGCATCTTCGAAACGGGTTCCGACAGCCGTCTCAATCAGCGCGAGCTGCAGGACGACTACACTCGCGCCGCACTCGATGAATTCCAGAGTGCACGTGTCGCCGCGTCTCCGGCTCTCTCGGCGCAGCGTGATGCCGCGCTCCAGTCGCTGAACTCCTTCGTGAAGGATGAGGTTCCTGCCTCGTACGTCTTCAAGGTGCCCGAACTGGCGCGGTTCCTCGCTATGAACGGGATCTGCGGCACATGGCACGGCGTGCGCTGGCACAATGTCCGGTTCTACTACGACCCCATCGAAGGCAAACTGGAGCCGATCGCGTTCGACCTGGCCCATGAGGTCAGGCCTCACAGCCATCTCGTCGCTTCCTTCGACCCCTGGGCGCGAAAGGCGCTCTCTGACCCGCTGGTCGCCAAGGCCTACGCGACCGAGCTTGTGCGCCTCAGCGAACCGGCTTACATGGAGGAGTTGCGGGCCGAATTCTACGACGAGTGGCGCTACCAGGTCATGCCGCTGCTGCATCGCGAGTGGCCGGCCTACAACTCCGATGTCTGGGAGCGCATCGCCAACAACCAGCGCTTTGTCCGGCGGCTGTTGAGGGTCACCAACATCGCGATCGGCTACGCCGAACCCATCGCAATGCCTGTTGCCAACCCGGCCGAGACCAGGCTGAGGGTGTACACGCGCGGGGCGATGTACCTGCCCGTCGAACTGCTCGGCTTCAAGACCACCGGCGACCAGATTGAGCCGCTGCGTGAGCCCGGCGACCGACCTAGAATGCTACCCGGGCCATATTCCTGGCGCCGTAGCCCGCACTTCAGCTACGTCATCACGGTGCCCGCTGATTTCACCGGGCCACTGGAGGCGGCATGTCGTATCCCGGGCACTCAGCGCACGCGCCTCATCCCGATCAAGGTATTCGGCTCGGAAGAGTGGGGGCGCGGCTGGGAAGAGCTAGCCACCTCCATCGCCGGCGTGCTGAGAAGGCACCCGTTCCTTGCGAAGACATCCTCGCCCGACACCTTGCAGATCAAGCCCGGTACGTGGGATGTTTCAGGCGATC
>JAUWOG010000359.1 GCA_030612305.1 Armatimonadota bacterium
AGGATGCCGTTGATAAATGCCGTTTGCCTTTGCCTTCTGCCCTTGTCTTTCGTTGGGTGAGGGGCCGTTGCCGTCCGCCATTTGCCGCGCCGGTGGAGTCTGTGCAGCAAACTCCAGATGCAAGCTGGGCCCCGCTCAGCTTGCATCCACTCACCTCTCCAACAGCACCACCGCATACATCAGCACCGCGATCACCCAATGCAGCAGCCAGCAGCCCACAAACGACTTCCCCCGATACGCCATCAGGCCCAGCCCGATCCCCGCGATGACCGCCGCATAGCTCTCCAGTTCCGGCTTGTTGTAGTGCATCATCACGAACGGGACCATCTGCACGAAGATCGCCAGCGACCCCAGCGACCGTGAGAGTCCGAAGAGCCAGAACCCCCGGAAGAAAAACTCCCAGGCGAAGAAGTACACCAGCCACCCGCCGCAGAAGACTGCGAACGCCCCGGCGCTCTCCACTGCCCATGTGTGGTACGAGTAATAGCTCTCGAAATCCCCCAGCCGCGAGGCGATGAACACCGCCGGCAGCACTATCACCATGAAGCCGACGAAGTACTTGCCCCACGTCCGGGCCTCTCCCCACTGCAGGCCGAACTCCGCCAGCGACCGCTTCAGCACTACCTTGATGACCACTGCCGGCACGCAGAACAGCACCAGGAAGTTGATCCCGAACCAGTTGAAGAGACGCTGCCCTTGCGGGGCCTCAATGCCCAGCCACTCAAAGGCTCCCTGCTGCCATGGCAGCCCCGATACATGGGCCCGGTAGTACACCAGCGTCAGCAGCAGGATCCCCAGCACGATGACGACCGGCTCCACCAGGCCGACCCGCGCGCGGATTTCCGGCGCCGCTGGCTCGGCTGCAGCTTCCTGCTCCTCGCTGCCTGCGGCTTCCTCCGGCTCGCCATCGAGCCGGCCCGCTTCATCCTGCCGGCCCTCGTCGCTCACTCCGATCCCCACACTCTCAGGCCCTCCATGTCGAATGAGAAGTCGAGCACCTGACCGCCTGTCTCTTCGAGCGCGCGTCGCACCTCTGCCTCCCTATCCGGCGCGGCCAGGAATAACATGCAGCCTCCGCCGCCGGCACCACAGACCTTCGCACCGACTCCGCCCGCTCTCATCACCTGCTCCTTGGTCTGCCGCATCTCGTCGGTGACCACTCCGGGCGCTAGCTGCTCGCGTGCGGCCCACTCCTCTAGCAGCAGCTCGCCGATCCACTCGGTGTCGCCGGCCAGGAACGCCCGGTAGATGTCGCCTGCGACGCGCTTGACCGTCCGCAGCGCCTCACACACTCCCGGCTTGCCCGCCTCGTAGGCGCTGATCATCCGGTCGTTGGTATCCCCCGACAGCCGCGACTGCCCCGTGTAGTACAGGATCAGATGCTTCTCCAGATCGAAGCGCAGCCTGTCTGGAATCGCCACCGGCTCGACCGCGACTTTCCCGTCGCCATAGAACTCCATGTAGTTGATGCCGCCCAGCGAGGCCGCGTACTGATCCTGCTTCCCGCCGACGATCTGCAGTTCCTCCAGCTCCAGCTCGCAGGCCAGATCCGCGATCTCAAAGCGGCTCAGCTTCGTCCGCTCCTGTCCCTGCTTGAACGCCCGCAGATGATCCAGAAGCCCCAGCAGCGCCACTCCTACCGATGCCGACGAGCCGGTGCCTGACCCCGGCGGCGCATCACAGCGCACCGATATCTCCAGCCCGCCCGTCAGGTCCATCTGTCGCACCGCCGCCTTCAGCAAATCGAGGTTCCCATCATACTCCAGGCTGCGGATGTTCTCAGCTTCGACGAACTCGCCGAGGTCCTGCGAGACGATGCGCACTCCCGGCTCGTCCGTGGGGCGCAGTGTGCAATAGGCGTGGCGGCTGATGGCGGCATTGATGACTGCGCCGCCTTCCCTCGATGCGAAGGCCGCCAGGTCGGTGGTCCCGCCCGCAAAATCAATCCGCGTCGGCGTCCGGCTGCGAATTATCATCACCAATACTCCTCTATGTCGTGACATGGGGCGTTTCCGTCTTCCGTTCAATTCCCCAACCCGCCGGCCATCACCTTCCGCACCCGCCGTTTGCCGTCATGCCGTAATGGGAGGCCGTCAGCATGCTGGAATGTGGACTTCTCGCACATGAATGATCGGCATCGAGAGGTACTGGTATGTGAACGGGAGAATACTGCGTGTAGCAGGGAAGCATATGGGCAATGTCGGGCACGGGGCCCAGCATCAACTTGAACGGAAATTCCACTTGACATCGAACGCCTGTTTGGCTTATGATAGCGAGAAACAGGGGATGGTTGTGTTCTGTACGTGCCAGCTATGACTAGACGATCGGAAGAGACACATGACTCGGCCAACAATCGAGATATGGGACACAATACACGGGAGTATCGGTCTCAACCCACTCGAGACTGAGATAGTGGACTCGGCCCCATTCCAGCGGCTCCACCATATCCGGCAGTTGGGCATGAGCCAGTTTGTCTATCCGAGCGGTGAACACAGCAGGTTTGCTCATTCGTTGGGAGTGATGCAATTCGCCACGGACATGTTCGAGACGCTGGAAGCGAAGAAGTGCTTCGAGGCCTACACCCAAGACGAGGGCGAGATCAAGCGCACCAGACAGACACTGCGCATCGCCGCATTACTCCACGACGTCGGGCACGGCCCCTTCTCTCACGCAAGCGAGACACACAAACTTATGCCTATGCTACACGAGGAATTCAGCTACAAGATCATACAGGAGGAATATGCTTCGCTTCTCGATGACAATAGCCTCAATCCCGATGGCATAACTCCCAGTGAAGTGTGTGACACGATCGAGGGCACAAACATCTCGAAACTGGGCCCGGTAACTCACCAGTTGATCTCCAGTGATCTCGACGCAGACCGTATGGATTATCTCCTGCGCGATAGTCACCACATTGGCCTCAACTGTGGTCGTTTCAACTATCCGCGACTAATATCGTCTCTGACTATACCGAGGGCTACTGACGAAGAGGGGGGGCCATCCCTGGGAATTGAGGAGGGTGGCCTCCATCCCGCAGAAGAACTCTTACTGGCGCGCTACTTCATGTTTGTGGAAGTGTACTTCCACAAGACACGGAGGGCCTTTGACTACCACTTGGGCAATGTCATTCGCAAGATGCTGCAAGAGGAGGGGTGCAACCAGTATCCCGAGGATGTATCCGACTATCTGGAATGGGACGACCCCCGAATCCTCAGATGGATGACTGAACATCCGGATGACAGAGACGTGCAAGCCATCTACAAACGGCAGCATGTCAAGCTTGTCGACTGGACGTCCGAGCATGCGGACAAAGAGCAGCTTTCGGCTTTTCAGAAACGTGTTGATGCTCTGCCAGATGAGTTTAGCAATGACCTCTGGGTAGATAGTCCGTTCAAGAAGCTTCAAGCTTTTGAGCAGGCCGATTTTGCGGTAGTCATCAGCACTACCGGCTCTCTGGAACGCATAGAGGACCGTTCCGGTCTCATCAAGGCCCTGCAGCCCATATCTCAGCTTAGGCTCTATTGCGAGAGGGATATAGAAAAGGATATAATCCCCTTATGGAGGGAAACAGAATGAAGCCGACTCTTGTAGATGATAATTGGGTCTGTGCGCTGTACGTTGCCAACAGAGCACTGGAAAAGGAAAGGTATCTGAACAAGACGCGCTTCCAGAAGCTTGTTTACTTCGCACAGGAAGTTGGCGGGCTGCCCTCCAACTATCGCTTCGCGATAGACTACTACGGACCATACTCGCGAGGACTTGCGGCGGATCTATCTCTGTCACATGTTTTGGGCTTCAGCCGTGTGTCTGTGGCAGATGGGAAAGACCATAGGATAGAGTTGTTAGTGCCGGGGAGCGAACTCCTGCAGAAATCACAAGAACAGATAGCCGGTTTCCCCGAAGAGGTTAAGAACGTCACAGGTGAACTGGCCAATAGGTCTGCCGCGAATCTGGGGTTGCTCGCCACTGTTCATTTTGTGGGCAAGCGTTCTCCTGGCCAAACTAGAGAGGAAATAGTGAATCGCGTGCATGGCCTAAAGC
>JAUWOG010000353.1 GCA_030612305.1 Armatimonadota bacterium
ATCGGTGGGTTTGGTGGTGGGGGTGTGCGTGTACTTCTACGTGAGGGCGCCGCTCCAATTCAGCAACGTCATCTTCATGGGATTGTTCACGCCCTCTCTGGAGGCCAGCGGCCCGACGTACACCACGGCGGTGAAGGCGACGCCCCATGCGATGGTCTGGCATCTGATGATGTTCCTCCGCTGGTACACTGCATCGTTGCTTCTGCTGGCACCCGCTGTTGGATACGTGGTGTACCGACGCAGCCAGGAAGCCGGCGCACTGACAAAGATGCTGGTCAGACACAGCGGTGTGGTGTTGCTGCTCGGGGTTGCGGCTGCCAACTACCTGTCGCACGTGGCCGGTAGCGTGTGGTTCGGGTTCAACGTGTACTACATGCTGGACTTCTACATATTTCTGCCGGTTGCAGGTGCGGCGGCGGCGAGTTTCGTTCTCGTAGCGCGGGGCTTGAGGACGGACGCACACCGGGCGCAACTCGCGGCGCTGGCAGTGACGGCGCTTGTCGCGCCGCTCTGGCTGGCGGGCGTGCCGAACTGCATCAGGTACAGCGGTCAGACGCATCTGGAGGAGATAGCGCAGGGCGCGGAGGCTATCCGGCGCATCGTGCCGGAAGACTCCAGAATCTTCACCGTTGATGACCCGCACCAGTTCCTCGTCGCTGAGCGCGAAGTCTTCCCGGAGCTTACGCACCAACTGTTCATGTACAGTGATAGCACAGACACGGAAGCGGTGCGCTGGCGGCACAAGTACAACCGGGAGATGATAGCTGAGTGGCTGGATGGCGAAGCGGAGTATGCGGTAGTCAGCGAAGAGCTGCTGAGGTGGATGGTCGGAAGCGGTAGATATCGGCACGGCCCGGCGCTGCGAGATTTCATGATGTCGCGGGTGGAGGACAACTACACGCTTGTCGAGACGGTGGAGGGCAGTTACCACGGCCCGACGCGCATCTACAGGTACAAGGGCAAGCGCCGTTAGGTTGCGACACGGGAACGTGCGGGCAGTCGGCGCCCCCTCCCTGGCCCACCAATGAAAAAGGCCTCCATGAATGGAGGCCTTGTCGGGTTGTGTGTCTCGAAGATAGAGCTCAGTCGCACTGTGCCCTGGGAAGGATAGCGGAGAAGAGGCTTCCCTTGCCCAACTCGCTTTCGATGAGCATCTGTCCGCCGTGGCCCTCGATGACACGTCGGGTATAGACCATGCCGAGGCCGATGCCGCCGGCCTGTCCTTTTGAGACCTCGGTGCGGAACCCGGCTTCTATACCGATACGCTTGATGGCGTCAGGCGGGATTCCGATACCCTCGTCCTCTACGGAGAGGTTCACAGTGCCGTTCTCGTCAACGATGCGGACGGTAATAGTTGTGCCCGGGTCAGCATACTTGCAGGCGTTCTTGAGGAAGTTGTCCATGATAGAGATTATCTTTCCGCGATCACCCTCCATCATGAGGACCTCGGGCATTTCACTGACCACTTCATAGCGCACGAGGCGGTCATCCAGTTCCAGATAGACCTGGTTGACGGCGTCAATGAGGTCGAATTCGGCGATGTCGAGTTCGAGCTCCTTGCCAACATGGATGCGCGAGAGGTTCAGCGTCTCATCTATGAGCCTGTACATGCGGCTGGCCTGGATGAGTGAAGTGGTGACGAACTCGCTTATGAGTTCCTTGTCTTCCTCCTCGATCGGGCCTTCGAAGAGGGCTTCGACGGTCTGCAAGTTGCCCTGGATGACGGTGAGAGGCGTGCGCAGTTCATGGGCGACCTGCCCAACGAGCTCTTCGGCATCCTGGTTGATGGGTGAACTGCTGAAGGCGAGGATTATCTGTTGCTCGTTGGCGGTCTGTCCGTTCGCGATGTAGTTGATGCCGCTGGGGGATACGAAGGTGCTCTGCGCCACGCGACCTGAGCGACTATCATCAACCACCTTGGCAAGCTGCTCCTGGTAGTCCACTTCGGCGATGGAGTGTCCAGTGAGGTTCGTCTTGTCGAGGATATGTCTGGCAGCCTGGTTGGCAACAATAACGCGGTCGTCGGTGCCGACAAGGATCAAGCCGATGGGGACGGTTACGAATGCGGCCTGGATGTCTTCGAACTCGGAGAGCTGTTCTTCGACGAGCAGGGCTGCCGCCTGGGCGCTGAGGGTGTCGGCAAGATTGTGGTCGTCGGCATTGAAGTGGTTGGCACCGCGCTTGCTCCAGAGCATCATCAAGCCGACGGCGCGGTGCATCGTCTCCTCGCCCTCTTCGATGGGGTCGCGCTTCCAGACGATGGGCAGCATGAGGACCGGAGGAGGAAGCTCGTAGCCGGACAGGACAACCGGACTGTCGCTCACCTGATGCTGCTCGTGACGCAGCACACGCCAGGCCTGTGCGGCGAGGGGCGTCTCTTCCTCCAGGTCAATCGGCTCGACGGACTCAATATCAATCTGTGACGAGCCGTTGCTGATGGTCTGGGGGTAGAGGCGGTTGTCTGCGGCAGAGAGCGAGAAGATACCAATTCCGTTTGCGCGAAGAATCTGCAATACCTTGTCGCTAAAGCGTGCCAGCGTACTAGAGTTCATACTGCGAATGGCTCCTGTAATAGTGCAAGTGATGGATTAGGGCGATAACAAAATCCCTGTCATTATACATCATAGGGCGGGCATTGGCAAATCGAAAAAAGCCACCGGCAGGGAGTAGTCCATGCCGGGGTCTCGCGAAGCGGCGATGTGAGGGCCGCCGCTACGGGCCGATCTCAATCTCTGATATCCACGTGTACTGCGGCTCGATGGGGTGGCCTGCCATGGCCGGCTGCCAGATGCGGATGGCCTTAGTCGTAACCGGCTTGAGGCTGTGTTTGGATACCTGTCCGGCCTTCTGGTTCTTGATGTCGAGTTGCGTGACCCATTTGCCGCCATCCCATATCTGTATCTTGTAGGCGGTAGATGCGCGGTAGCCCTGATAGTACGCCCACCAGATATCCACCTGACTCACCTCTCTGGGCTCAGGGAACTCGATGCGGACCCAATGGGGCTGGGCGTTGCCCTCCGAGAGCCAGGTGAAGCCGGCCGTGGTGCCGCCGGATGCGTCCATCTTGAACCCGTCGAACATGACCCACCATTCGGCCCAGCCCGAACTGCCCGTAACGCTGTCTATGGCCCCCTTCCACCCGTTGTCGAGTACGTGCGGCGGCTCGTAGCGGAAGGAGAGCGTGCAGCAGAGCGCCTCGTCGTCAAGAGCATAGTCGTCTATGCAGACCATCACGCTATTCTGGCGGCCGATGGTCTCCATGAGCTGTTTGAGGTCTGCGGTGATGATCGCATGTCTGGAACTGATGCGTTCGAAAGCGATGGCCGGGTGTGATACGCGGTAGGGCTTGCCGCTGACGTTGACGCGCAGCGACCTGGTGCGCAGCCAGTTGCCCTTGTCTTTCACCTCGAGGAGAAGTCGCTCCGGGGCTACGTCAACTCCCCCCATGTCCACCGAGTTCACGGGGCCATAGGATATGCCGTCTATCTCAAAGCGGATCACCTGCGGGGGCTGCTGGTCGTCAAGGTTGACCCACGTAGGGGCATCGAGTAGCAGCATCGTGCGTCCGTTGTTGATGTCGGCAAGGTCGAGGTCGAAACGGAGCACGCCGTCCTGTATGCAGCCGTCGAGGACGCGCCACTCGCCACGGGCATCGCGGTACATCACCTGCGAGGCATCGTCCTCGACAGGCAGCGAGATCTGGAGTGAACCCATGGTCTGGATGCGGTAGAGCTGAGTCCTGGCGCGCTTGGGGCCGGCACTGGCGAACGCGCTGAGTGTCAATGTCAGAACAACTGAAGCGATTGCCAGCTTCGTGAGTCTCACGATCTCTCTCCTCATTGTTGCGGAATTGTCGGTGGAGCTGAGATGCCGTAGAGATGCCCTGGTGTCCGCCGTGAACTCAGAGCACCTCGAGCTCTGATATCCACATCGTGCCCTGCTCGCGAGGATGACCGGACATCGGAGGCTGCCAGACGCGAATTGCTTTCGTCACGACCGGCTCGAAGACATGTTTGGAGCACTGCTTCGTTGTCTGGTTCTCTACTTCGACCTGAGTCACCCACTGGTGTCCGTCCCAAGTCTGGACCTTGTACGCCACCGATGAGTGAAAGACCTT
>JAUWOG010000649.1 GCA_030612305.1 Armatimonadota bacterium
GCCTTCGCCACCTTCAAGCACCGGGATGCCTGGTGGCAGCAACTCACCAATACGACAAAGCTGATGCACGAGACCTGCCCGCAAGTCACGGTCATGCACATGACCCACCCGGCTATGGAGGTAGTCTATGAGCCGGTGGCCGAGCGCTTCCCCATCGCCGCCGAAGCTATCCAGACCGCCGCCGGCAAGCCCTTTGAGGTTTACCACTACAGCCGGGCCCATCTCGGCGCCTACACCGACAGCGACTGGCGCGTCTATTACTACTCACCGCGGCCGGGCTCGACCTATCTCGCGCACATTCTGCGCAGTATCCGGCGCAGCATGGATGAGGCGGGCAGTGACGGCATCTACTGCGACGAGTTCAGTTGGGGCGGCCGCAGACGCGGATACAGTCGCTACGACTACTCCCGCTGGGACGGCTGCTCGGCGGACATTGACGAGAATGGCGAGGTCGTGCGCCTCAAGTGCGACAATGCCTACGTCAGCGAGTCATGCCAGTTGCGCATGACCCACGAGGCCTTGCGGCGTGGCAAGCTCTTCCTCGCCAACGGGGGAGCGTCGCTGCGCAGCATCAATTCGCTGCCTATCTTCCGCTTCGTCGAGGGCGGCAACGGTCACGGCACTATGGCCAACGGTCATCTGTCGTGCGTGCCTCTGGTACTTGGCAACATGGGTAATCAGAAGACGCAGAAGGGCGTCTTTGAGAGCGTCAAACAGTGCCTGTCCATCGGCTGCATCTACTCCCCGACAGCGGTCAACCTGCTGCTGAAGGGCGATGACAATTTCGTCTGCAAGCTCTACCCGATAACGATCCGCGAGCTGGGTGGAGGCTGCGTCAAGGGCGAAGAGCGCCTGATAACGACTTCCTCGGGCAGCTACCAATGGCCCGGCCGCGAGGCGACCATCCGTCTCTACATCTATGACGCCAATGGTGATCTGCTCGCCAAGGACAAGGTCGTGAAAGTAGGCGCTGAAGACAGCCTGCCGGTTGAAGTCCTGCCGGACGGGCTGACAATTGCGGAGGTGTCAGATGCTATTTGAGGACCAGGTCGTGGTGAAGATGAGGAAGGGCAAGTACGGGCCGCGCGGGATGCCCGGCGACATCATCCAGCTCAAGAACGGCGACTTGCTGCTGGGCTACACGAAGAACGGGGTGGCCGGACGGAAGTCGAAGAACCTTGGGAAGACCTGGGGCGAGGAGTTCCAGATACTCGCCAATCCGGAGAAGCCGCAGAAACAGGGCCGCTATGCCCACCCGACCTTTCTGCGCCTCGCCGACGGCGATATCCTGATGTCCTATATCTACAACACCGAGGCGGTGCCATATCAAGGCCACAACTACTGCCGCCGCTCCTCAGATGAGACCAAGACATGGTCCGAGCAATTCTGCATGACGCCATACTGCGGCTACTGCATGATGCACAACGCCAAGCTGCTGACGCTACTCGACGGACGTATCATCGCACCCGTCGAGTTCAAGAAGCGCTGGCCGAAATCCAACGACCACCGGGGCTATGTCAGTGCCACATTCTACTCCGACGATCTCGGCTACTCGTGGTGGATGAGCGAGAATCATGTGGACATGTTCCCTGACGAGGCGCAGGAGCCGCACGTGGCCGCGCTCGATGACGGCCGCCTGCTGATGATGTTCCGCACCTACAGCGGCTACATGGGGCGCGCGTATTCCGCCGATGACGGCGAGAGCTGGTACGACGGCGAGGTGCTGCCGGAGCTTTCCGCGCCACCCAACGCCACGGCTCTGACACTCCACCGCATCCCGCGCGAGCGTTGTCAGGACCTGCTGCTCATCCGCAACACGACAGGCGCCGGCACGGGCCGGCGCAATCCGCTCGTCGCGGCGCGCTCATTCGACAGCGGGCGGACCTGGGAGAACGAACGCACCATCGCCGGCGACCCGACCGACGACTACGGCTACCAGAGCGTGACCTTCATTGACGATACGGTCGTCATGAGCTACCACGCCCGCGACGGGCTGCACGTGGCGCGCACAGACATTGACTGGTTCTACGCACAGGACTGATTCGCGCGAGGGGCAGACATCACAGAAGGGGTCCGCTTCATGCACTGGCGCCCGGGCGGCAGCCGCTATCAGTGCGCCTCCTGCAGCTTCGGGTCAAGTGCGTTTGCGGGGATGAACTTCTGCAGCTTGTGGGGAGAGCCATCCGGGACCAGCTTCTCTATCGCCGCGATGTCCTCGGGTGACAGGAGCGCCTCCACAACGGTCGTGCGGAACTCATGCTCGATCCCGCCGGCGGCGATG
>JAUWOG010000442.1 GCA_030612305.1 Armatimonadota bacterium
GTCGGTCCAGACGCGCACGGCCAGCTCATCGCCCGGGCCCAGGATGTAGCTGGGCGGCACTGCCTGGGTGACCTGAGCCGAGGGCAGGCCCTCGGCTGGAAAAGGCTCTCGGCCCCCCCTCCCCAGCGGAGTGCGTGCGCTCCGCGCCGAGGGCAGGCCCTCGGGTGGGAACTCGGGGCGGGCGAACACATCGAGCCCGAAGCGTGGCAGCGCGGCGAAGCGCTCGGCGGCGGTCACCTCGACCGTGGGCGCCACCATCTCCGCCGTGGGCGGTGCGGTGGGCAGGCCCTCGCCGACGCGCCTGACCTCCACGGAGCAACCCGGGAACAGCGGCCGGTAGTTGGCGAGCAGGGCCCGCTCAAGCTCCTCCAGTCGCAGGCCCGCGACGTACAGCTCGGCTATCTGCGGCGGCGAGATGGTGCCCTTGTCGGACACGTTCGCCTGCACATCCACGTGGACGTCGGTGCCGGTGGTGCAGCGTATGAGCAGTTGATCGCCTGCTCTGACGAGCTGCTGGCGAATCTCGGGTTCGCGTGCGACTGTTGGGGGAGTTGGCTCGGTGTCATCCTCTTCCTCGGCTTCCGGGCGTTGGACTGAGAGGTTGACGCTGCACCGCGGGTAGATAGCCTGATAACGCCGCCGGAGTTCGTCGCGCAGCATTTGAATCCCGCGGCCGGCCATGGGGATGGCGCCTAGCTGGGGCAGCTCCATGGTGCCGTTGGCCAGCACTGCGCCGCGGATGTAGACGTGCAGTTGCTCGTGTGTGAAGCAGCGCACGGTGATCTCATCGCCGGCCTGTATGATACCTGCGGTGGCGAGTTCCTCGGGCGCTGGTTGTGCGCTGCCGGGGGAGCTTATGAGGCTGAGAGACACGAAGGCCGAAGCAAGGGCGAGCGTGGTGATACGCAAGGGCACATACACCTCTCACAGCTATCAGCTAAGAGCTATCAGCTAACAGCTATCATAGCAGCCTGCAAGGTGACGGTCAACAACCTGCCCGGGTGCGACCGAGTTCAGTAGGCGGGTTACGTGGGACGTTCATCTGTCGTAGGTCGGGCTTGCAGCCCGACTCTGGGACGTTCATCTGTCGTAGGTCGGGCTTTCCAGCCCGACTGGCCGTTGCCGTCGTTGCCGTTGTCGTCAGGAGAGGCCGGACCACTGTCCGGCCTGCTGTCGTTGTGCTCGTTGCTTCTGCCCCACTCCCTACTCCTTCTTGAGCGCCACGGTCTTCTCCGCCCACGCTTCATCGGGATCGAGGCCCTCGATCACGCCCGCCTCATATCCCTCCGCCGTCACCCGCAGGTCGTATCGGTAGTCGTAGCTCGCGACGCGGCACTCACGGCTGTCCTCGGAGGCGTCGTCCGCCCTCGCCAAGCCTCCCCGAAGCCGCACTTCTTCGTCAATACCCGTATTTCGCCCTGCGCCGCGAGAAGGCGTCCTGCGACCCCTCCATGATGTCCACCACAGCCTTCCGTACCTCGTGTCTGTCCAGTGCCCCTATCGCCTCCGGCCAATGACCTTCGGCGCGAAGCGCTTTGATATGACCCGCGACTCCCTCCCCTTCAGCGGGTCCTGCCTCAAGTGCAACAATCAGTTCAGCATCTGCGTTTACAGGGATGTTCGCGTTGTGGGTCACCACGAGTATCTGCCGAGTTTCCTTTTTCTCGCGCAGCATCGGAACCACCAGGCTGTATATCCCCTCGTTATCTAGCCCCTCTTCCGGCGTGTCCACGATCAGTGGGCCGTCACCCTCTGCCCAGAGCAGACTCAGAACCGCGAACCCGCGCTGACCCGTAGAAACGTGTGCCAAATCCCCCAGTTCGTTCCCTTCGTCATCATAAACAATAATCTGCACTTCATCCGGAACTGAGAGAGTCCGTATGCGTTCTAGCACTTCCGCAGGGAACCACTCCTTGAACAGCGTCACCCTTCGGTCCTCCGCGCCCCAGACGTCCACGACGACACCGCTGTCCTGTTCCGCCAACTCTCGCATTTCCACCGAAAACGCTTCTGCGATGGGAATGTCCTTCTCCAGAGCGCGCTGACGCACGCTTCTGAGCAACTCCTCGCGGTCCTGTGCGCTCAGCATCCGCCCATCCCGCCAGAGCTTTTCTTCATCCAGCCGTTCGCGGAAGTCCTGCCAAGAGCTCTGGCGAGAGACCTCTATCCTCAGCGCCCCGCTCGACTTCTCAGTGAGTTGCGCCGCCTTTTGTCGCCGCGCTTGCGTCTTTCGTGCCCAAAGCTTGTGTAGCTCCGCTACTATCTTCTTCCCTTCCTCCTTCTTACCATTTAGGTCCTCCTCCGCACGCCGAATTCGCTCTAGGCTTCTTTGTGCCTTTTGCAGCCTATCATCCACCGCTTCATGTTCGTCTGCATCAAGGCCTTGCTCACGCAGCTCTTCCTTCAGCTCTTCGTAAGAGCTCTGTTCCCTAGCGACGAATGGCCGCCATTGCTGCGCGAGTTTCGTCTCGAACGAGCTTCCCATGTCTACCAGGCGCCTGCGTAGCCCATCTTGCGCGCCACGCAGTTGGCTCGCTACAAGACTGAGGGCGCACCGCGCAGCCCCTATCAAGTCAGTTGCCGTGCGCATATGCCCCGTGGCTTCCTCGTGGCTAGAATCAGGTTGAGGCAGATCTTTGCACCGTCGAACCACGTCGCTAACACGTTGGAATGCTTCTCCGAGTGCTTCATCTGCCTCTTTGCCAAGATTCTGAACCGTTGCCAAGGTATCATCAGCCTGCTTCACACTTCGCCACGCGTGAACGTGATCCGATACGCCCTTCAATCCGTTCAGCTTTCCGCCCCACTCAGCTATCTCTGTCTTGACCCGCCCTTTTCCCCCTACCAAGTCTTGCAGGCCCTCTATCTCAATCTGCATCTGATCAAGCCTGCTCCGCACCTCACTCTCCTCTTCGTTGATCTCGCGCAGCTCAGCTTCGAGGAATTCGTCCAGCAGCATGCTGACGTGTTCAGGCTCTTCGGCCAAAGCGTCCATCTCTCCCTGCGACAAGAACTTGGCCGGGAAAATCACCTGGAGTTGACTAGGTGTCACTTCGTTGCCATCCTCGTCCAAGACGACCACGTCTTCAGCATTCGTCCAGTGAAGCCTCAACTGACGCTCACCTCCCCGCGTGCGTATCCCCACTTTCAGCTCTGCGTTGGTCGCCGTCTTATCCAAACGACGACACACAACCTCTCGCACCCTCTCCGGCATTTTCCCCGGCACTTGCCCGGCGGCTGCCCTGATAGCGTCCAGCAACGCCGACTTCCCAGCTCCCCGGCCGCCAATGACGCAGTTCAAGTTGGGACTGAACTCCAGCAGGGGTATCTCGAGGAAGCCTCGATGGGCCGTAACCGACTGAATCCTTGGGTAGTCGTACCGGGCGTCGGGGCACTGCTCGTCATACCGTATGTGCGTCTCTTGAGCGAGGAATGCCTGACGAAGCCCCTCCACCGACGGCCGGCTCATCTTTATCC
>JAUWOG010000152.1 GCA_030612305.1 Armatimonadota bacterium
GGGATCATGACATCCTGCCAGCCTGCGCGGATCAGCGATATCGTCCCATCGAAGTCGAACAGCGCGAACCTCATCACACCACGGCGGATGTCCGGGTTGCGCACTTCGATGTCGAGGCCGGCCAGCTTCGGCCCGACTTCATAGTCCGGAAACTCGTTTTCCGCAAACTTATCTTGGGGCAACCTGCTCACCTCGATCTTTGCGTCGCCATTAGGTTCGCATTCTTCGCGCCCAAACCTTCAAGGAACTTGCCTGATACGCTTGCAGGAACATGCGCAGCGGCGGCGAAGAGATAAGCAAAGGCTTGTGTAGCGCGTCGCCGTGGTGACAAGAGTGGGCCGACGACAGCCGTGTCGTGTCGCCTGACAAGGGAACGTCCCGAACTCGTTGCGCGTCTAACAGACAGCGCTCAATAGACAGGAGAGACAATGCCATGTTGAACGGAAGATTTGGCTGGCTGGTAATTCTCGCGATCGTCGCCTTGAGTCTTGCGGGATTCAACGGCTGCGACGGCGACCAGGACAAGCAACCCAAACCCGTCACACTAGGGGACAAGACAGGCATGAAACCCACCGAAGAGCTGGCAGAAAACGCCTTCACGAAGTTCTACAGCCCCGTCGAGGTCACGGTCAGCCCGAAGGTCCCCGGCTACGAACTCCCCATCAAGCCGGCCGAGGCGACCAACGCCGACACCTTCATGAAGCGGATGAACATCGAAGGCAAGGCCGCCGAACTCCTCGCAGCCAACGGCTTCGCAGTCACCGACTACCGCGAGTACGACAAGGTCGGCCTCTTCTACAAGAGCCTGATGAACAACGAGGTGCCGATCTTCGTGACCACCGACTCCCTCCTCCACCTCTACCATATCCAGTTCGACAAGACGCTCAAGGACATCGAGGAAAAGGAGTTCTACGGACAGCTCATCGAGCTGAGCGACCTCATGCAGCAGGCGTCGAAGGACCAGTACGACACCCTCGCCGCGCAGTTGCACGAGGCGGCGCGCCTCAATTGGGCCTACTTCACCGTGGCCCGCAAGCTCCTCGACCCTGACGCCGAGGTCCCGGCAGCCGTCGAGAAGGAGGTCAACGCCGAGCTCAAACTCATCGAAGCCCACGCCGGATTCGGATCCAGTCCTATCTTCTCGTACCGCGAGGACTATTCACAGTACGTGCCTCGCGGCCATTACACGAGCAGCGAAGAACTGAAGCGCTACTTCAGGGCGATGATGTGGTATGGCCGCATCACGATGCTCATCGTCGGTGACAAGGACAACTCCAAGGCAATCGTGAGCCAGGAGATAGCCGACCGCCAGACGCTGCAGGCCGCCCTCCTCGCCGGAGCTCTCTACGCGGACAATGAGAAGCTGACGAAGGCGCGCGACATCTGGTCGCGCATCTACGAAGTCACTGCCTTCTACGTTGGCCTGGCCGATGACCTGACGCCGACGCAGTTTTCGCAGGGCCTCCGCAAGGTGGTCGGTGCGACCATCGAGTGGCAGGTGCTCATCGAGGGCGACACCTTGCGCAAGTTCCGCGAGCAACTGGCAACCTTCAGCGGCCCGCGCATCTACGGCGGCACCGGCGACCTCGAAGTCCAGCCACCGTTCACAGACGAGCAGTTGCGCCAGGCGCTGGCGGTCACCGCCGGCCTCCGCTTCATGGGCCAGCGCTTCATCCCCGACTCCTACATGATGGGCAAGCTCGTCACCCCCGGCGTCGGCGCCTTCACCGGCACTGGCACGCCCTTCACTATGGTATCCTCCGGCGGCGGCCCGATCCGTGCCTTCCCCCGAGGCCTCGATGTGCTCAGCGTACTCGGCTCCGAGCGCGCCGAGGCAGTCCTCGCAGCAGCCGGCGACGCGGCATATCAGAACTACGACGAGAGCGTTGCCGAACTGCGCGCCGAGTTCGACGCGATGGGCCCGGCCGCCTGGCATAAGAACCTCTACTGGGCATGGCTCGACAGTCTCCGTGCCTTGCTCGAACCGGCCAGCGGAGACGGCTGGCCCACCTTCATGACCCCGCAGGCCTGGCAGGACAAGAACCTCAATTCCGTGCTCGCATCGTGGGCCCAACTGCGCCACGACACGATCCTCTACGCCAAGCAGAGCTACACCATGCGCGCCACAGCGGCCCCGCCGATGGAGAAGCCGAAGGTCGTCGGCTACGTCGAGCCGGTGCCGGAGTTCTACGCCCGCCTGCTCAGCATGGCGAAGATGACCAGGGCAGGCCTCGAGTCCATGCAGGCCCTCGAGAAGGCCGCCTCCGGTCGCCTCGCCCGCCTCGAAGAGATACTCCAGCAACTCCTTGACATCTCCCAGAAGGAGCTGGCCAACGAGCCGCTCACCGACGAAGACTATGACTTCATCAAGTACTTCGGCGAGGTCATCGAGGGTGGCGTCAGCGGCCAGGACGAGGGCCTCGAAACCACCATCATCGCCGACGTTCATACCGACTCCAACAGCTCTCAGGTCCTTGAGGAGGGCACCGGCTACCTGCGCTTACTGGTCGTGGCCTACAAGCTGCCGGAGGGCAATATTGTCCTGGGAGCCGGCCCGGTGCTCTCCTACTACGAGTTCAAGCACCCGATGGCGGACCGCCTCACCGACGAGGCCTGGCGCGAGATGCTCATAGGCGACAAGGCCCCCTCTCAGCCCGAGTGGACCGCCACCTTCTACGCACCGAAGTAGCTCAATCAGCGGCCGCGCTGGGATTGGGTACGGACACAGATTGACCCCGGCAAGGAAGGAAAACGTGGTTCGGTCAGCGAACCATCGAATTGCTCCGTGAGTGCCGCATTGCACTCATCTCAGCGGCGGCGGTGGGGAAGACATATGTGCGAAAGGAGGGACCTAAGTGAGCAGACCAAGAGTAGCGGTCAATGAAGCTGTGTTGCGCTGGGCATTGCAGCGATCTGAGAATACGCCCGATAGCGTGCGGAAGAAGTGCCCAAACATAGACGAGTGGCTGTCTGGCGAGAAAGAGCCAACGCTGAGGCAACTGGAAGGCTTCGCGAAGAGAACTTTGACACCACTTGGGTTCCTCTTCCTGGAAGAGCCGCCAAAGGAAGAATTGCCCATTGCGCACTTCAGAACACACGCTGACGAGGAGCCGAGTAGCCCGAGTCCTAATCTCATGGACACGGTTCACGCTATGCAGCGAAGGCAATTATGGATGCGCGAGCATCTGATTGACCAAGCTCAAGACCCCCTTCGGTTCGTCGGGTCTGCCACTCGTGACGAATCGCCCGCTTCGATTGCGCAACGTATGCGAGAAACGCTCGGGTTTGATCATGATTGGGCTGCCCAGGAGCGCACTTGGGAAGACGCCTTGCGAGCCTTCCGCCAGGCCATGGAGGATGCCGGCGTTCTGGTTGTAGTCAACGGCGTTGTTGGAAACAACACCCATCGCAATCTTGACCCCGAGGAATTCCGTGGCTTGGTTCTGGTGGACAACTACGCGCCACTGACGTTTGTCAACGGCGCTGACGGCAAGGCTGCGCAGATGTTCACCCTCGCACATGAGTTGGCGCACATCTTCTTTGGCAGCAGTGCCGCCTTCGACCTGCGTGACATGCAGCCGGCAGACGACGCGACGGAAAAGGCGTGCAACAGCGCAGCCGCAGAATTCCTCGTTCCGCGCCACGAGTTGCTCCAACTGTGGGGCTCTGTCAGTGACGCTCCGCACCGTCTTCAGACAATCGCCAGGCAGTTCAAAGTCAGTGAAATCGTAGCGGCACGCAGAGCGTTGGACCTCAAACTCATGGACCGGGATCAGTTCCTGGCCTTCTATCACGAGTGGCAACAGTCTGAGTGGCGCACGCTCTCCTCACGTCAAGATGGCGGGAACTTCTACCACACTCAGAATGTGCGCGTGGGACGCCGGTTCTTCTCCGCAGTCAATCGAGCCGCCAAGGAAGAGAAGTTGTTGTATTCCGAAGCCTATCAGTTGACTGGCCTCTACGGAAAAACATTTGACGGCTATGCGTCCGAGCTTGAGAGTGAGCCGACGTCACCATGATTTCCACCGTCTACCTTCTGGACGCGAATGTATTCATCGAGGCGGCGAAGCGCTACTACGCATTCGATTTGGTTCCCCTATTCTGGGCTTACTTAATTGATTATGCTGACGCGGGATACATCCAGAGCATTGATCGCGTTAAGAAACAACTCAAGCGAGGCAATGACGACCTTGCAGGCTGGGCGACAGGCGAGTTCGACAGTGCGTTCGCCTCGACTGATGAAGAAGATGTCATTGATGCCTACACTGACATCATCACTTGGGCGCAGCGGCATGGACAGTTCTCAGACCGCGCCAAGGCAGATTTTGCTCGCACCGAAAACGCAGACGCTTGGTTGGTGGCGTATGCCAAGGTAAATGGCTGTGTGATCGTCACGCAGGAGCAGCCAGCACCCGAATCGAAGAAGATTAAGATTCCAGATGTCTCTGTTCAGTTCAACGTTGCTTATGTCAACACGTTTGAGATGCTGCGGGAACTCGGGGTTTGTCTCTCATAGTCTCGCATCACTACTGCTATCTGACACAAGCAGGCGCGACGCTCGATAATGCAGCCTGGGGGCAACATCTATTGTTGCCCCTTTTCCCATTACCATCTTGACTTGCCCACCCGTTCTTACTATACTTAGTCATCTAAGTCGAAAGAACTCCATCTGTGTACCTTGTCAAGGCACACTGTTGTTGTGCTGTGCTTGCGATATATGTTTCGGTCTGATGTGACCGGGCAGTTGCATGGGAGGGATGTCAGGACCGGGGCGCTCAGGTCCTGAGATTGGGCGCGTTCGCCCAATGCTGCGCCGTTTTGTTACTTGCAGGCTTATCTGTGTTCACTATTCAGATAGGAGGTAACAGATGGCCGAACTTGCCGACTGGCGCTTCTGCGCCTTCGTGGCAATGTCCGACGAACAGGTGGTCCTCTACGCCAAGCAAGGTTCGAAGTCTGCCACGCGGCACCTGATCAGCAAATACCGGAATCTGGTCGAAGGCAAGGCCAAATCATACTTCCTTGTCGGAGCTGACCACGAAGACGTGGTCCAGGAAGGTATGATTGGCCTCTTCAAGGCCATCCGTGATTTCTCGGATGCCAGCTTGTCTGCCTTCAGATCATTTGCAGAACTGTGCATCACCCGTCAGATCATCACCGCAATCAAGACCGCAACGCGCCAGAAGCACTCCCCATTGAACACCTCCATATCCATGGAGATGCCACTGGACGATGTTGACGGTGAGTGCACACTCAGCGACACGATAACTCTGCCTGCGCTTGATGATCCCCACCGCGCTGCCAGAAGCAAGCAAGCCTTCCGGCAGATGCGAGAGCACATTGAACGAGACCTTTCTCAGCTTGAGGCGAGTGCCCTCCTCCAATACGTTGGGGGCAAAACCTACCAGCAGATAGCGCGCGATCTGGGCTGCAATGTCAAGCAGATAGACAACGCCCTCCAGCGCGCAAAGAAGAAGATGGACCGCAAGCTCCAGTTCGACTTCGGGCTCGCCAACTACTAACAGTCCAGACCTCAGAGCCGACGTAGCTCAGTTGGTAGAGCAGGGCACTTGTAATGCCCAGGTCGTCCGTTCGAATCGGATCGTCGGCTCCACACTGTCAGCATCAGCTCCCAGCGGGGGAGTTGACAAATATGCTCCAACCGAAGGCTGCTTCTCGCCAGGCAGGCAGCGGAAAGCAGCTTTTTTTTATGTGCATCGCCATGGAGGGGTGCCCGAGCGGGCAAAGGGAGCAGCCTGTAAATCTGCCGGCGATTGCCTTCCGAGGTTCGACTCCTCGCCCCTCCACCATAATAAGAAAGCCCACGTAGCTCAGTCGGTAGAGCGTGTCCTTGGTAAGGACAAGGTCACCGGTTCAATCCCGGTCGTGGGCTCCACTCAATCACACATGCCGTGTCGCCGGCAGAGCCGGCGCCGAACGCTTGCAGTGGCAGACAGTTCCACGCCCGCACATGCTTGCGGCTGTGCCGAACGCTGGAGGTAAGGACTGATGGCAAAAGAGAAATTCGTGAGAGACAAGCCGCATGTGAACGTAGGCACGATCGGTCATGTGGACCACGGTAAGACGACGCTGACTTCAGCGATAACGAAGTGTCTGGCGCACTCGGGTGAGGGGAAGGCGGACATTCTCGAGTTCGACCAGATTGACAACGCGCCGGAGGAGCGTGAGCGCGGCGTAACGATCGCGACGTACCATGCGGAGTACGAGACGGCGAAGCGTCACTATGC
>JAUWOG010000570.1 GCA_030612305.1 Armatimonadota bacterium
GAGGTCGGTCGGACGCGGGAGGAAGGGGTCAAGTATGCTGACGACGGGTTCCGGGGGGAGGGGCGCGATGTCCGCAAGAGGGTCGGGGCTTTCTATGATGACCTCGTGGGCGCCGACACCTGCCATGCGGTCGAAGAGGCCGATGCCCGAGCGCTCAACGTCGCCCTCGATGGACAGAGCCGGAAACTTGTTGGGCACCACGCGGACTTGCCAGCCGGAGGTATTCGGCTCGCGATCACCATCGCATACAGCCATTATCTCGGGCGGAGTCATCTGCTCGTTGTCACCGCAGAACGGGCAGTTAGTTGACGTATCGGGCGGCTTCTCGGTAGCGAAGTCGTTTGGCCGCCTGCCGCGCTCCGCCGCGATTATTACCCAGCGGTCGAGAATCGGGTCCTTGCGGAGTTCTGACATTCATTCCCCTCCATGTTCTGGACAACATAACGCTGACGTAATAGGAACGTCCCGGGCACGTCGTTGCACGCGACACGATGTGGCGCTCTCGTGTCCGGCCTGCCCGGCACTGTCTGGCGGGGCAGGTTGCGGAGACGCTCCCAGTCCATAGTTCGACGTCCACTCCCACTTCTCCTGCTTGACATCGGCTTGATGTGGCCTTTTCGTGGAAGGTGCAGAGCCGGGCACCTTGGCCGTCGCCATTCGCCGTTGCAGGGTCCCGCGTATACGCGGGATTGCGCCCGTGTCGTTGGGCCTTGGCGTCGCCTTCCGCCGTCGACGCACCCGGGCTGGCCGTCTTGCTGCGTAACGCGAATGCAGCATCAAGGGACAATCATGACCAGGTTCGAGACGGTGCGCCTGGTCGGTCCCCGGATCGCCAGCCCGCCGGAGATCAGCGCGGTCCCGCCAGGCAGTAGCGTGGCTTTGTGCTCGTGGACCGCAGATGGGAGAGAGGAGGCGGGGGAGAAGGAGTTGTGTTGCGAGTCGAAAATCTCGCAGGATGCGACCGTGTGCGGCCCGCCTGTGCCGGTGAAGCCGCCAGTGATGAGCACCCGCCCTCCCCGAAGCGCGTAGGTCGGCCTGCCCTGCTGCGTCTTGTGCAGGGCAGGTGAGAATGCGGGAACGCGGTAGCGTTCGCCATTCTCAGCTTCCAGCCCGACAATGCCGAGGAGAGTAGCCGTGTGATCCATGCGGGGCACAGCCATTGCGGGACCGGGAGCGAACGTCACGGAGGAAGGGTCGAACAGCTCAGTGGAGGCAAGCTGGCGGCCGGCGGCGGCACTGTTGCCTCCGGTGATGAGGACTCGCCCGTCAGGCAGCGGTGTGGCAGTGTGGCGGGATCGCTGGGCCAGCATGTGACCCGCCGGCAGGAACTCGCCGGTTCCGGGGTCATAGATTTCGGCGGCGTCCAGCGTGTCTTCGCCAGGATATTGTGTGCCTCCGGTGATGAGCACGCGACCGTCGCGCAGCCGGACGGCGGCATGGCCGAAGCGGCTGAAGCGCATCTTGCCGGTGGGGCTGAAGGTGCGGGTGACGGGGTCGAACAGGTCACAGTGGGCGAGTGAGGTGACGCCGCCGACGAATCCGCCGGCAATGAGCACGCGCCCGTCGTCCAGCAGTGTTGCCGAATGGAGCTCGCGGGGCGCGGACATCTTGCTCTCAAGGAAGACGAAGGCCCGGCCATTGAAGAGCTCGGCGGTGCGCGATGTCGAGTACGGCCGGACGAAGCCGCCTGCAATCAGCACCGTGCCGTCGCGCAGAGTCGTGGCCGTATGGAAGGCGCGGCATCTATGGGGAGCAGGTGCTGGTGACGAATGTCCGGCGACCGGGTCGAACAGTTCGGCGCTGCGGACAAATGCGTCGCCCCGGCTGAGACCGCCGAAGATGAGCACTCGGCCGTCCTCCAGCAGTGTCGCCGTATGCGCGTACCGGGGCACCAGCATCTGCCCACCGGCAGCCCACGCCGGGCCGATAACGGCTATGACTAACACGACGCTCAGGTATCTTCTCGTCTGTAGCACCCTCTGATGCAGGAGGTAGTGGATTGAATGCCAACGTGCAACGCCAGCAGTTGTATGGTTCGGCGTCTCATGCCTGTTGCCCTCCCGAGCGTCGCTCAGCCAGGCGGCGGGAACGCAGGGAAATGCGCGCCCGCGTCGAAATGCGTGGGTACACCCATGGCACGCGGGCAAGACCGAAATGTAGATGCAGGAGGAATCACCGATGCGAAGGATCGCAGGCAGGATGTGTTGGCTGATACTGCTGGCGGCAGTGACGGCAGCCACGCCGTGCCTCGCCGAATGGAAGCACTACCCGGCGCGCGAAGTCATCGAGACAGTGACGCCATCGGCGGATTGCCTGCGCGCGGACCGCCGTCACCGCGTGGGTCGGGCTTCCACTGTAGTTATGCAAATTCTGGGCAATCCCAATTGGAGGCAGATGGAGGGCGTCTGTGCGCAGACCGACGGCGTCTATCCGCAGACGGAGGGCGTCTGTGCGCCGCTAGTTGATAGCCGTTGGTCGTAATGGATGGGCCTGTCGCAGGGAGCTTTGCGCAGCAAAGCTCACAAGGCTGGCCCAATGATGCATGCCTGGGCCGGCCTCAGTGCGGTCGTGAACGGCACGACCGCCCTTCGACGCGGCCCCTCCATCGGCCGTCCGTGCCCCAGCGGTTTGATCTGCTCGGGGGGAGCCGTCGGGCGTGGGGTTCCTCATCCTGAGTTTCCTCCGAAAACTCAGGATGAGCAACCCCACGCTGAAATCTCCGATTTCCCTGCTGCGGACAGGCGGAAGC